>JAPUIP010000378.1 GCA_027296925.1 Candidatus Poribacteria bacterium
GAGCAACGGATTGCTCTCCTACAGAACTTGTACTTTAATCCCGAAAATCAGTTACCACAAAGTCACCACTACTTTAGGAAAGAACAACCTAATATACCAGGAGGAAAAAATGGCAAGACCTGTGACACTGTTCACCGGACAGTGGGCGGATTTATCACTGGATGATCTGGCGCAGAAAGCCAGCGAATGGGGATATGACGGCTTGGAATTGGCGTGCTGGGGAGATCACTTTGAAGTTGACAAAGCCCTTGAAGATGATAGCTATTGCCAGGGGCGACGCGATCTCCTGGCGAAGTACGGTTTGAAAGTCTGGTCAATCAGTAATCACCTCGTCGGGCAGGCGGTATGTGACAATATCGATAGCCGCCACGAAGCGATTGTTCCGCCCCATATCTGGGGAGACGGCGATCCGGAGGGAGTCCGTGAACGTGCCACTGAGGAGATGAAAAAGACCGCTCGTGCCGCGGCGAAGCTTGGGGTGAGCGTTGTCAATGGATTTACCGGCAGCAGTATTTGGCATCTGCTTTATTCATTTCCGCCCAACGACCCCGCGCAGATCGATGCCGGCTTTGAAGACTTCGCCAATCGGTGGAATCCGATCTTCGATGTGTTCGATGAAGTGGGCATCAAGTTCGGGCTTGAAGTCCATCCCACCGAGATCGCCTTTGACATTGTGAGTGCGGAACGTGCGATTGAAGCAGTGGACAGGCGTAAGACGTTCGGGTTCAATTACGATCCAAGCCATCTCGGCTATCAAGGCGTTGATTACGTGGCATTCATCGAGCGGCTGAGTGATCGCATCTACCACGCACACATGAAGGACGTATGGTGGTCCTCAACGCCACGGCTATCCGGCGTATTCGGCGGGCACCTGAACTTTGGTGATGCACGGCGTTACTGGGATTTCCGGTCGATTGGTCGCGGCAGCATCGACTTTGAGGAGATTATCCGCGCACTCAATCAGATCGGATATGACGGCCCGCTCTCGATTGAATGGGAAGATAGCCGCATGGATCGTGAACACGGCGCGCGCGAGGCATGCGCCAAAGTGAAGAGCTTCGATTTCGAGCCGTCTGCAATCGCATTTGATGCAGCATTTGAAGAGTAGATTTGATGAACTGATGGGTGAGTGGTAATTTTACCGTTTGCCGCTCACTCGCCCATCCTACCCCTTACGCTTCCTTCCAGACGACAGTAACGGATATGCCGTATTTGCTCCCGCCAATCGCTACCGCGTTTCGGCAACTTTCTGACGCACTCATTTCTTATCAAAACCCAATATGATTATGAAAGACTGGTACGTCTGCATCCCAATGAGGAGGTCTGTATGAGTCAAAAAGAGATCAGAGTTGGCATTATTGGCGCCGGCGGTATTGCGAGGAGCCGTCATCTGCCCAATCTCCAGAAGATTGAAGGGGTCGACATTGTTGCCGTCTGTAACCGCACCCCTGAGAGCACAGCGCAGGTTGCGGCGGATTACGATATTCCCAAAACTTACAGCAACTGGCGAGAGCTAATCCGGCAAAAGGACATCGATGCGGTGTTTATCGCGACCCCACCTTACCTGCATTGCGCCATAACCCTGTCAGCGCTGGAAGCCGGCAAACATGTTTTCTGTCAGGCACGCATGGCGATGAACTATCAGGAGGCGAAGCGGATGTACGATGCCTCACAGAAGACGAACCTGAAGACAATGCTCTGCCCCGTCCCGGCGGGAATCCGAGGGGGCGCGATGATGAAAAAACTAATCGATTCGGGATATCTTGGGAAGGTCTATAACATCCAGATGACCGGCTTCTCTTCGCAATATGCGGATGCGAGTCGTCCGCTGCACTGGCGTCAGATGCCAGAAATATCGGGATTGAACGCGCTGACATTGGGGATGTGGGCAGAGGTTTTACATCGATGGTTTGGTTATGCCCGGCGGGTGACGGCGCAAACGAAGATCCATCTCCCCCAGCGGCGTCTACCGAATTCCGATGATTGGGCGAAGGTAGAGATTCCCGATACAATTGGGCTCGTCGCTGAAATGATGAACGGCGCGCTCACGGTCATGCACTTTAGCGGCGTGACGCGATTCGCGGGGGATAATCGTTGCGAGATCTACGGAAGCGATGGGACAGTTATCTACAATCTTAATACGGATGAAATTCAGGGTGCACAGGTGGGCAATCAAAAACTCCAACTCCTCCCGATCCCTGAAGAGCTGCAGCAGGAATGGACAGTTGAAGCGGATTTTATCTCTACCATCCGCGATGACATGCCCGTTTCACCCAGCTTCTACGCGGGATTGAAGTATATGGAATTTACCGAAGCGGTGATGCGATCCGCCCACGAAGGTCGGTCCGTTGAACTCCCTTTCAATGGCTAAATGCGACGCGATCGCTGCATTACGCTTGCGTCGTGTGTCACAGACCTATTCAACTAGCCAAGTCTCACGCACAGGAACGGAATCAGCATTTCGTCAGGCGTTAAGCCGCCATGCCTTCCTCCGGCGACATACGGTTTATCCGTGATAGGCGCGTAAAATGCATGGTCTCCGCGCATAATGACAAGCAGATCCCCTATCCTGTCGCAGACATGCGTATTGAGATCGCCGTGTCCCCAGAGTCCAAGATTCAACGCTCTTGTCGAATCCATCACGATCAGTTGATCGGAAAATTGATCTCTCAGGTAAGTCCGTAACCGGTCAAGCTTGCCCTGTTTGGCGTAGAGATAAGCGGCGCGATAATCCCCTGTTGGGGGCAGTAATAGATTATCCCTGATGGCGGGATAGTGATTGACTGGCAAAACTCCACTTTTCGGCACCGCGATTTGACCGTGATCTGCGGTTAACATAAAAAGCGTGGTGCCCGCGATCTGTGAATCAACATGCTGAATCAACTCTCGTTCTAGCGAGTATGACAGGTTGCACACCTCCGCGACAAATTCCTCACTGTTCGGGCCATAGAGATGCGCGATGGAGTCGATAGCATCCCAGTAGACACAGATACACGCACGCTCATCTGGCTTTTCTTTAATCAGTCGGCGTAGCGTCACGAACATGTCCGACGAGTTCACAAACCCATGAACTCTCGTTGCGCCCTTGTGGAACATCTGAGACAGGGGACTTTCTCGGTAGACATTTTTAATCAGTATATACGAAGAAACCTGCGCATTGGCCAGGCGTTGGTGCAGCGTTTTGACACTGAGTAGCCGTTGCGGTTCAAGCCCCATCTGAAGCAGCCGACAATCTTCCGATTCGTAGATCGATGAGAAGCCGATCATATTGGCGACGGTCGCATATTCTTTGAGGAAGAGGCGGTAGCCGAGTATACCGTGCTCCTGCGGTGTCATGCCCGTGTGAAAACTGCTGAGAGCCGCAACCGTTGTTGAGGGGAAAATCGAAGTGAGCGGCGCGAATCGACCACGACGGATTAATTCGTTCAGAATCAGATCCGGATGCGATTCAAGTACCGGCATCAGTTGATTATAGCCAAGGGCATCCACAAGAAATAGGATGACCTTCCGAACCCCATCCGTTTCGCCCTCAACCAGTTCATCGGGCAAAGCCGAATGCCCAGGGATGCGGATACCAAAAAGCTTCAATAACGTTGCGGAAATATTGACCAGTGAGAGATCTTTATAGGCAGGATAGACGAATTCGCCAGGTTGGAGATGTTGATCGATCTGTTTGATGGAGTAACTACGGATACGTGCTTCAATTCGGTCGGCAAGCGTTTGAGACGGTGTTTGATACAATTTGTGTGTTTCAGACATCCACAATCCTAACTATTGGAAAAAAAATTCATCAAAGTAAACGGCAACGATTTTCTCTCCACCCAAGATAGTGTTCAGGCCATGCCGAATCTCCTCTTTGAGCTTTGCTTTTCCTTCGGGCAACCGAACTTCCTCCGCTTTTTGTACGGAAATTGTGTTGATTAACATCTCTTGAATACGAACCGCGGACTCCGGTGACTCGATATCACGCCGGATCGCCGGCGAACTCATGACAACACGAAATTTTACAATGAAATATCGCGAGATTGTCGGATTCGCAATATTGACGATCAGCGGTTTCACGCCCCGCTTATCCCAAAGTAAAGAAAGATCGTATACCCTTGAACCTCGTATTGGGTCTTTCTGAGGCACTGAAACCTCCTCTGACGAAGATGGCGGCTGGTACGGGGCTAAGATTTTCCGCTGCGTGATTTCATTCCGCTTGTTCACACCTTTTTTCGCAATTTCGTAAACCAAGGGCGAGTAGTTCCACTCCCGTTTCATAATTAGCGTTTCGAGGGTTTGTAGACTTGGGAAACAGGTCATGACTACAAATGCGAGCAGGTAGAGCACAATTCGGATAATCCGACCGCCTGTCCCGATTTCTTGTGGGGAAGCTTGCTGTGCCATGTCTCAACCTATTGGCGCGTGAACAAAGAAGTGGTAGTGCCTACGTGCAGATACCAACAATTAACACAGCAGTTGGCATTGATGTCTCCTGAGCTTTCTGGAAGGCATCGCTGATGTACGGGATATCGTCATCCGTTTCAATCGTATTGTATGGAAAGCCCCACGCCTTAAGCGTTGGCTCCAAAAATGTCGCGGCGGTGTCTACGCGAGGGCTATCCGGTTGCATGGTCTGATACCCCCGATACCCGATCAACGTGACCAGTGGAATCTCCATATTGAAGGCTGTCCCCCGAATCGCATCTCCGGACTCCAGGAAACCTGTATTCTGGATCAAGACCACCGGCTGTTTCCCGCCGACGTATAATCCGGAGGCAATTGCAAATGCCTCTCCCTCGCGGCTAACGGTAATAACATCGATTTCGGCATCCGCGTGAAGCCGCTCATAGATTTGCGCCGTACCGTTATCCGGTAAGCCGACCACATGGGTCACGTTCCATTTCTTTAACTCTTCTACAATCTTCTGTGCAGATGCCAAATTGTGGACCCCCTCAATGCTTAATCTGTTGCTATCTGAGATGAATTAAACAAATTCGCTTGGACGGAGAAAATCCCGCTCGATCAGATCCAAAACGGCTTCCAGTGTCACCGGCGCTACAGCAAAGCGCGGAAGGGCAGATAACTTGTCATCCCCTGCGTGCCAGCAGCCAACGTGCAGATGATATGGGGGATGGGTTGCCGGATCGCCAACTTCGGGATGATGATCGTATCGGAAGAAAAACGCCCGATGAGGGATGTGATAATGGTAGCTAAATTCTGATAGCATGATACGCGGTCGAGTGTCGTCTTCATGAGCGTAATCGTAGCGGAAAATCTCTTTGACCGTGAGAAATGAACCATCAAGGAATACAATCCCGGCCGGTGGCGAATGCGGTGTTAATCGCTGAAATGCAGACTGTGAAGGCAAGTATATCTGTCCCGTTCCATCAGACATGACGGTCAAAGTTGGGTCATCAAAGCGGTCAATCAGATCAAGCTTCTGATAAACGGCTTGAACGTGCTCTTGAAAATATCTAGCAGCCTCATGACGACGTTTTGATTCCCTTCTTGCGAGTGAAGCCAACGGGTATTGTACCTCCCCCCTTTTTCAGAATGCGATCCATTTCATCCACATCCACACCACATTCCCGTAGAAATCGTCTGTTCTCCTCATCTTGTTCATCACTGACAGGTTCTCTTGCCCCCGGCGCATGACAACTTGGATCAGCTTTCCAACCGAGTTTTTTAGCAAGCTCGATCGCTTCCTCCTCATCTTCAAGATAGCGTGGAGGAGCACCATGCATCACCGACCAGATATAGGGAGAGATCTCGATCCGTTCACCCGCCGGTGTGTACTTAATGATCGGTTTCGTCTTAGAATGCGTGGCCATCGGATTCACCTCCCTTTGACGACTTTAGGGATTAGGCATCAGGTATTTAGGAGCTCAGCCGAATGCCTAATCCGCGATATCAGGTGCCTATTTTACTTCCGCCCTTCGACAAGCAAATCAACCACCGCCGGATCCGCGAGCGTTGATGTATCGCCAAGGTCGGAGATGTCTCCTTCCGCGATCTTGCGAAGGATGCGCCGCATGATCTTGCCGGAGCGCGTTTTGGGGAGCGCAGGCGTAAACTGAATCTTGTCTGGCGTCGCGTGGGGGCCGATGTGTTGGCGAACGCTCTGCTTGATGCCAGTTTCGGTCTCATCTGAGGGGTGCTCCCCGCTCATCAGCGTAACGTACGCATAGACACCTTGTCCTTTAATCTCATGGGGGAAGCCCACAACGGCGGCTTCCGCAACGGTTTGATGCTGACCGATTGCACCTTCGATCTCTGCCGTTCCCAAGCGGTGTCCAGAAACGTTCAGCACATCGTCCACACGTCCGGTGATCCAGTAATAACCGTCTTCATCGCGTAGCGAACCGTCGCCGGTCATGTAGTATCCGGGGAAGCGGTCAAAGTACGTTTGGCGAAAGCGTTCGTGGTCGCCGTAAATCGTGCGCATCAAGCCTGGCCATGCCGACTTAATACACAGGTACCCGCGTGCGGGATTGCCCTCCACTTCGTTCCCCTCTTCATCTAGAATAACCGGCTCAATCCCAAAGAAAGGGAATGTCGCGGAGCCGGGTTTAAGCGAGGTCGCTCCCGGCAGCGGTGTAATTAAGATACCGCCGGTTTCGGTTTGCCACCACGTATCAACGATTGGGCATCGTCCTTCGCCAACCACGTTGTAATACCAGAGCCATTCCGGTTCCTTGATCGGCTCACCAACGGTGCCGAGAAATCTAAGACTGGAGCGATCGTGGTTTGTGACCCACTCATCGCCTTCCTTCATCAAAGCGCGTAAGGCAGTCGGCGCGGTGTAGAAGATGTCGATTTTGTGCTTCTCGACGACATGCCAGAATCGGCCGAAATCAGGATAGTTCGGAACGCCTTCAAACATAACGCTGATCGCGCGATTGGCAAGCGGACCATACACAATATAAGAGTGTCCGGTGATCCACCCAATGTCGGCTGTGCACCAGTAAACATCACCTTCGTGGTAATCAAAGATTATCTCATGGGAGAATGAAGTATAAACAAGGTAGCCGCCGGTAGTGTGAAGTACGCCCTTGGGTTGACCGGTCGAACCCGAGGTATAAAGGATAAATAGTGGGTCTTCGGCGTCCATCTCCTCCGGAGGACAATCATCGCCGGCATTCACCATGGCTTCATGCCACCAGATGTCGCGCGACGAATCGAAATCCACGGTTTCGCCGGTGCGGCGGACGACGACCACGTGCTCGATTGAAGGGCATTCAGCAACAGCCGTATCCGCATTGCCTTTCATCGCGATGCCACTCCGATCGCCACGAACCGCGGTGTCCTGCGTAATCAGCAATTTACACGCGGAATCATTGATGCGATCTCGCAAGGCGTCCGCAGAAAACGCCCCAAAGACGACCGAATGAACCGCGCCGATGCGAGCGCACGCCAACATAGCAATTGCCAATTCAGGAATCATCTGCAAATAGATGCAAACACGATCGCCTTTCTGCACGCCTTGTGCCTTGAGGACGTTCGCAAAGCGTTTAACCGCCTGTAACAGTTCGCTATAGGTAAAGGTCTTGTCTTCTTCCGGATTGTTGCCCTCCCAGATAATTGCGGTTGCATCGCCGTATCCAGCTTCCACATGGCGATCCAGACAGTTGTAGGATGCATTCAGCTTTCCGCCTTCAAACCACTTGATGTCAGCGTTCACAAAGTCGAAGTCCCGGACCTTATCCCACTTCTTGTACCACGTCAGCCTCTCAGCAACATTTGACCAAAAACCTTCTGGATCGGCCACTGATTCTTCGTACATCTTCTGGTACTGCTCCATACTGCTCACATGAGCATTCGCAATGGGGTAACTCGTATTCTCTGGTGGAAAGATTTCACTCGCCATAGAGCCCTCCAAATGTGATTGGGTGACGGTTCAAAGATTCGTGATTTCTGTAGGTGAGCACCGGGGACCTGCCCCGGTGGACGAATCTATGGGGTTTACTTTACCGCCGCAGTTCTGCCGGTCAAAAACTATAAAATAATTTCTATTTTGCTTTTATTATATGCCAAAATACAGCATTGTCAATCAAAAAAGGCCAGACCGTTACGCATTTTTGCGAAGAATCTCCTCACGCTTGGCAATAGAGATCCTTCAGGTTTGCCTACCTTCGAACGAAGTGAAGAGTTCCGTCGAGTTGTTTGCGAATTGACGGACAAATCTCTGCTTGATTTTTCCCCTCCAGATGCCGTACAATTTACTCCTAAATGATAGCAATGGTTTGGCATATCTCCCCCGCGCATACCTCTCTCTACTGAAATCAGTTGTTATGAAGACATCAGTTGCGGAAAGCCAACATGCAGACAAATCCCGTAGGTGGTTTTTGCTTGCACTCATACTTACTGCTGGAATACTGAATATAGGTGAATTGCTGCTTCTGTGGCGGATGAATGATTCCCTGATTCGGGTGAGGATTCTTCACGCGGGCTGGTTGCTGACCGTGTGGATTTACAGTCTCATCCTATACTTATTTGTCCGAAGGCACGATACAAGTATCTCCCCATCCATACGCTTCATCACCATTGGAATGGGCGCGGTGTCCATACCGCTCTCCGTGTGGTTCCCCTTCTCAGATTATATTCACAAAGTACAGTTTTCTACCCAAGAAATCATCTACGGTCCTTCCAGCCGAATTTTCTTTGCCATCCTGATCCTGGTTGCTCTCAATGGCGTCTATCATGCTGAACGATTTTATCGCTCCTTCCATCACGAGCGCCGGTTCCGGTTGACCTTGTTTGCACTCATCGGCACACTCAGTTTCTGGATGCTGCTTGGTTGCCTTGCCCTGATGTATGGCTTATTAAATATGAACGCGCTGATGGTTGCCTTTGTTCCATCGCTTGTTGCGAATATATTGCTTACCTATCACGTTCTTAAAGGGTCTGGCAATCTTCAGCTTGAGATTCGTCAATCGACACTCTACAGGTCAATGACGCTTTTGGTCTCCGGTATCTTCCTGCTGTTGCTCGGCCTCATGGGAGAAATCATCGTTCTCATCGGCACGCATCTCAACTTTTTTGTGGCATTCTTATCAGCTTTCCTGATCCTTTTATTGTCTTTGACGGTTCTCCTTTTTGGTTCGATCAAGGAAAGAGTTCAGAGATTTATCGCTCGCAACTTTTACAAGAGTTACTACGATTACCGTTCGGAATGGGAACGGGCGAATCAACGCATTCTGCCGATTCATGATGCCCAATCCCTCCAACGAGAAGTCCTTCATGCTGTGACAGGACCGATCGGAGCCGAGCGAAGCTGTTTGCTCATGCAGGATGCAACCAATCAGTGGTTTGTGGCAGCATGGAATGGACTTCAAATACAGCCGACACAGATTCCTACGATTGTTCTCGATTGGATCTGGAGACATGGCAAACCGATCGAAGTCAAGCAGATTTCGATGGATGGGGAGATGTTAGCACCGTTCACAAAAAGTGACGTGCAGATCGTCGTTCCCATTATTTTTGAACGCCAATTGATGGCACTTGTCTTGCTAGGTCCCAGGTCCACAGGATCAGAGAAGTATACTCAGGAAGACCTCGATTTTCTGGAGACGATTGGGGGGCATATTTCCCTGGCGATTGCCAACCAAAAATTTCGTGAATCTTTGATCGAGGCGGAGGAACTCAAGAATTTCAACCAGATTTCAACATTTGTCCTCCATAGTTTGAAAAATGCCGCTTTCCCATTGTCACTCATTCTGCAAAACGCGGAAGGAAATCTTGACAATCCTGAGTTTCAAAAAGATATGATTCAGACAATGAGTGGAGTTGTTGAAAAAATCAGAGGGTTGATGAGTAAATTATCGACCTCCCTCGATCAAAAACCACTAGAATTTATCCCCACAGATCTCAAACAATTGGTCGAAAAAACAGTAAGCATGACGGGAGTAGCGAAGCTGGCGAATATCCGATTTCAGCAAAAACTGGAACCCGCGCCGCTGGTTTCGGTTGCACCGCTCGAAATACAGAATGTCATCGATAACCTGTTAATTAATGCCGCAGAAGCAGTTGACGGTGCCGGCGAAATTCAGATCCGTTTGGATCAACGCGGAACTGATATTTGTATCGAGGTGAGTGATACGGGGCACGGCATTTCTCAGGATTATATCCAGAATTCGCTGTTCAAGCCATTCCAGACCTCTAAACCAAAAGGCTTAGGTATCGGCTTGTATCAATGCAAAACGATTGTTGAGGCGCATCGCGGAAAAATCGAAGTTGAAAGTACAGAAGGGGCTGGGAGTCAATTTCGGGTCCTCTTACCCCTGAAGGAATTAGGAAAGTGAACAGAAGGCAAAGTGAGAAGGAGCAAAGACCATGCATCCACAAGCGCGAATCCTCATCGTAGATGATGAGGAAGGGATTCGGCTCCAATTGAAATGGGCCTTAAACCCCGATTATCAAGTGTCCCTGGCCTCAAATGTGGACGAAGCACTTGAGCACGTTCAACAGGAACAGCCAAACGTTGTACTGTTGGACATCGCACTCTCCCCAACTGATGAAACTGGTGGTCTTCGATTGCTGGGCGAAATTCTCAAGATAGATCTAACTATTAAGGTGATCATGATCACGGGGCACGATACACGTGAAAATGCCCTTCAGGCTGTTGAGCAGGGCGCTTGCGATTTTCATTCCAAACCCGTAGATCTCGATGAACTTCGTGTGGTTATTAAGCGCGCGATGCACCTCCAGGCGTTAGAGCGAGAAAACCAAACCCTGCGGTTAAGCACTGTGAGTGAACAGCAAACCAACCTTATTGAGCAGAGTCCACAGATGCGAGAAGTCATTGTGATGATTCAGCAGGTTGCCGCGACAGATGTCACGGTGCTAATTCTGGGAGAAAGTGGAACAGGTAAGGATGTTGTGGCGAGGGAAATCCACCGCTTGAGTCTGGATGGCGCGGACGTTGACCGGTCGAAAAGATTCGTGCCTGTCAACTGTGGAGCAATTCCCAAGGAGTTGATGGAGAGCGAACTGTTTGGTCATGAAAAAGGTGCTTTTACGGATGCTTATCGAACCAAACTCGGAAAGTTCGAGGAAGCGGACGGTGGCACCATCTTTCTGGATGAAATTGCAGAGTTACCCCTTGAACTACAAGTGAAACTGCTCCGGTGTCTTCAAGAACGCGAGATTGAACGTGTGGGCGGATTGAAGCCTATCCCGATTGACGTGCGGGTAATCGCTGCAACAAACCAAGATATCGAGAACGCAGTGGAACATGGGCGATTTCGAGAAGATCTGTACTACCGCTTGAATGTCGTGAAGATCTTACTACCACCTCTACGTGATCGGGATGACGATGTTATCCTTTTAGCAAATGCGTTTCTCAATCAATACAACTCGGAGTTAGAAAAGCGGGTCAAGGGATTCACACCGGAAGCTGTGGAGGCGATGGTGAATTATCCCTGGCCGGGTAACGTCCGAGAACTTCAGAACCGCATCCGTCGTGGCATTGTTGTTGCGCATGAAGATCGGTTAACAGAAGCAGATATTGGGCTTGCCCTTTCCAATGAAAGACCCAAGACACTCCAACAAGCGAAGGACAACCTCGAGCGTCAATTCACCCGAAATGCGTTAGTCCAGAATCAAGGAAATATCTCAAAAGCGGCTAACGTGCTGGGAGTGACTCGCGCTACATTTTATGGTTTATTGAAAAAACACGGTATCCGTACCGATCCCTTTCGACACAAAGATTAACCCGGCCGCTCTCGTCACGCAATAGTCAGGTATCTCAACTAATTCCCAAACGCTCGCAGATCTCGTCGAATTCCCACTGCGTGATAGTGTCAAACGGGGTGGGTGCCGGCGCACGCCAGCGCGCACATTTGATAACCCCTTGCCGGTGAAGGACCTCCTTGTGCACAAGCCCGCCCACTCGGAGAAGTGGGGCGATGTCGCGCTCCCAGATATTCCGTGCTGTCGTTTCATCGCCGGCCTGCCAATGCGTCCAAACTTGGACAAATGCGTGTGGCCGGCTCGGCCAGGGCATAGTACCTTGCGACCCGCGTCGCAACTCTTCCAGCAGAAACGAGCCACTCGCCCCGCCAAATACCGTCACGAGACCAACGCCATGCTGAACGGCGTCGTACACCTTCTGCGCCGGTGGCGCGCTTTCGACCTTCGCATAGCGCACCCGTTCGCTCTCTTCGGCGATTTGTCGTAGAAGCGAGCCGCCAACCGCCGTCGAGGCTTCCTGAATGAAGATGGGAATACCGATAGCATCCGATATCGCTTTGAAGTACGACCTTCTCTCGTTCGAGGGCACATCCGCCGGGGGCGGCGTACACATTACCGCGGTCGCTCCAAGGTCTTCTGCCTGCCGACTGTAACGTACAGTCGCATAGGTCGACACCGCGCCGGTGTTTACAACGACCGGCACTCGACCGCGCGTCTGATCAATCACCACCTCGGCAACGCGCGATCGCTCCGTCTCAGTGAGTTTGGTGATCTCACTCGCAAATGCTATGGTCAGACCGTGGACGCCGGCGCTGAGATTGAAGTCCACGACGCTCCTGAGACTATCCTCGTCTATGCGGTCCTGCTCGTCAAAGGGTGTCACCAAAACCGGAAACACGCCTCGCATAGGTTGTGCAGACATTTCACATATCTCCTGGTTTCTCATATTTCACGCTTCAAGTATAATGGGCTGAGTCGATGTGGCTCTGGCCACTGAACTGCATTCCCAGTCGCAGAGCTTCTGAAAAGCCCGGGGGCCTTGCCCGGAAAATTCTATAACAGTTTGTCAGAACGGTCAACAGAATTCTCAACTTCAACATGATCGATTACTGACCTAATCTGGTTTTACTGAATTCTGTGCGAATGGAATTTTTTTCCAGGACGCCATGCAAAGTCCGAAGATTTTGACTCAATCGGATATTTTCCTGACTCGACACCGACTTTGGATCACGATTCATCAGGATCTTTCGGTCGCTATTTCAGGTGAATTTAACTTTGTAGGAGTCCCAATTTTTTTCATTTTTTCTTGACACGGTGACGATCGTATGTTATAATTCGCCCGCTCCTGACAAAAGGGAGTAATAAAGATGCTCTTTGAAAGCTAAATAGTTTTTGGCATGCGCTACTGTTTTCAGGTATTTTAGGCTTTTTGTCAGCTTATTAGAATCCTACTGTAAAGCCATCGTGTTTGACTAAGGATTCTTTTTGTTTGACTTTATTGGAGAGTATGATACCGGCTCAGGACGAACGCTAGCGGCGTGGATTAGGCATGCAAGTCGTACGTGAATCATGGCTTCGGCTATGAGGAAAGTGGCGAAAGGGTGAGTAACGCGTAGGTAACCTACCTTTGAGACAGGGATAACAGTTCGAAAGGACTGCTAATACCGGATACGATTGGGAGTTCTTCGGATATCCCAATGAAAGATGGCTCCGGCTGTCGCTCAAAGAGGAGCCTGCGTCCTATTAGCTAGTTGGTAAGGTAATGGCTTACCAAGGCTTCGATGGGTAGCTAGTCTGAGAGGATGGTTAGCCACATTGGGACTGAGACACTGCCCAAACTCCTACGGGAGGCTGCAGTCGAGAATATTTCGCAATGGGGGCGACCCTGACGATGCGACGCCGCGTGAGGGATGAAGGCTTTCGAGTTGTAAACCTCTGTGTTATGAGAAGAATCGCCGGTTGGTGATAAGCGAACCGGTTTGACTGTATCATAGTAGAAAGCCCCAGCTAACTACGTGCCAGCAGCTGCGGTAATACGTAGGGGGCAAGCGTTGTCCGGAATTACTGGGCGTAAAGCGTGTGTAGGCGGCTATATAAGTTAAGTGTGAAATTGCCTGGCTCAACCAGGCAACTGCGCTTAATACTGTATAGCTTGAGTACGGAAGAGGAAAGTGGAATGTAAGGTGTAGCGGTGAAATGCGTAGATATCTTATAGAACACCTGTGGCGAAGGCGGCTTTCTGGTCCGATACTGACGCTGAGACACGAAAGTCTGGGGAGCGAACGGGATTAGATACCCCGGTAGTCCAGACCGTAAACGATGGGTACTAAGTGTAGGGGGTATTGATTCCTCCTGTGCTGTAGCTAACGCATTAAGTACCCCGCCTGGGGAGTACGGCCGCAAGGTTAAAACTCAAGGTAATTGACGGGGGGCCGCACAAGCGGTGGAGCATGTCGCTCAATTCGAAGCAACGCGAAGAACCTTATCCAGGGCTTGACATCGCTCTGACCGCCATAGAAATATGGTTTTCCTTTTTAGGACAGAGTGACAGGTGCTGCATGGCTGTCGTCAGCTCGTGTCGTGAGATGTTGGGTTAAGTCCCGCAACGAGCGCAACCCTTGTCGCTAGTTACCATCAGGTTATGCTGGGGACTCTAGCGAGACCGCTGGTGACGAGCCAGAGGAAGGTGGGGATGACGTCAAGTCCGCATGGCCCTTATGCCCTGGGCTGCACACGTGCTACAATGGTCGGTACAGAGGGCTGCAAAACCGCGAGGTGGAGCAAATCCCAAAAAGCCGGCCTCAGTTCGGATTGTAGTCTGCAACTCGACTACATGAAGTTGGAATCGCTAGTAATCGCGAATCAGCAGGTCGCGGTGAATGTGTTCCCGGCCCTTGTACACACCGCCCGTCACGCCATGGGAGTTGGTAGCATTCGAAGCCGGTGAGCTAACCCGCAAGGGAGGCAGCCGTCGAAAATGAGACTGATGACTGGGGCGAAGTCGTAACAAGGTAGCCGTAGGGGAACCTGCGGCTGGATCACCTCCTTTCTAAGGAGTTCTCCTTAGAACCAGACTCCGGCTGTTATTTATTTAGCAGCTGGATGTGTTCTGTGGCAATAC
>JAPUIP010000379.1 GCA_027296925.1 Candidatus Poribacteria bacterium
TGATGACGAGGTTTCTGAAGAGCGCCCCGCCTCGGCTCCAAGAAGAGATCGTTTCCTCCGGGAAGATTACAACCAGTAACCTTCCACGAAGATTTGTAGTTGAAATCTTCTCAGTGGCTTGACGGCCTCCCCACGAGAACCAGGGGGTCGCACAGGCTCTTGACACCGCCGCCGGCCTCGGCGATACTCAAGTCCTCCAGAGGAGGTTTTGGAGATGGATCCGGGGTCGGGACAGTTTTTAGCCCACCTCCGGCTCAATCAATGGCGCACCAAACATTCAGACGCCTTCTCGGGCGGAGCATGGCCCGGAGGGCGTTTTCATTTAGGCTGCCGATGGTTCGGTGGTGGGCGACGACCAAGAGAGGTCTTATGCCGACGTGCCGTCACATGCGGGGTGATCTACGGAAACCACATACTCAATTGTTCGGCGTCAATGGAGGACATCTCATGAAACGAGCAGTTGTCACAAGCCCTATCTTGACTTCAGTGGTAGCGATTGCCTTGCTAACGACCGGCTGCGGAGCGATTCGCTCTCACCGTCAACTCGAACAGCCGGTTGGCGTTCACTTAACGAGCGGCATCGGCGGAACACTTTTTCGTCTGAACAAGACTGGAGATCTACCGAACGCCTTTGGTGGCCGAGACATCTGGGGTGGCAAGATTGACAAGGGGTTCGCCGAGATGAAGCTCGTAGGTATCGAGGACCAGACCGTTGTGCTCGATATACTCGACATCAATCGCCAATCGTCGGAAACAACAATGGATCGATACAAACCGTTTCAGCAAAGCGCGGTCGTCGGCGTTGATGTGCGACAGTCGGTCAACCTGCGCTCGGGGGAAACATCGAAGCCATACCGGATTCGTCTCAACACAAGGCAGCAACAGGACATTGTAATCTCTGGTATCCGTGTCAAGTTCATCGAGGTGCAGCCCTATAGTGTCCGATACACCATCGAGGACCTTCAGCCACAATGACGCCGAACCCGCCGCTGAAGCTACAGCGGGAGGTGAGGGAGGCAGGACGGGGGCTGTGGAGGTAAAGCCCTGACACTTGGCACCCTTGCAGTGTTCCCCATATCAAGCGCGCAGATGAAATGCGAATTCTGAGTGGATTGAGTGGACTGATTCTCGGCCTTGGATGACCTTATGGCTGATGTAAAAGATAGGACTGTGCACCAGCGATATGGTTGATCGTGACAAAAAGCCTAAACGTTCGACTAAGCGTGTCAGACATGCGAAGGCGCTGTTACGCTTTGTTGCTTCGTCAAGACTGGATACCATAGCGCAGCGGGTTGCCTGGACACTCAACAACCACCTAGACAGCCGGAATTCAGACATCACCCTCCTGCTTAAGTACTGGGAATACTTCGACTCCGATATATATGACAGAGTTTCCATTCGCCCGGATGACTTGTATCGCCTAACTCACCCAGGATCTATTATCCGTGCTCGGGCACGGATTCAGAATCAATTACGTCTGTTTCAGGCTAGCCCTGAAGTCCGTCAAAGGCGAAAAACTTTGGCTGAGGAAGAACGGGAAAAGGCAATTGAAAAATCTGTTTCTTATCCGGTGTTTGCCGTTTTCGCTGATGAGAGCGGAAAAACACAAAGACACCTCATCGTGGGAAGCCTCTGGATTCTACACGGACCCGAGTCATGGCGATTGTTTAATCAAATAAGAAAATGGCGCGAAGAACGCAACTTCACCAAGGAATTCCATTTTCAGAGCATCAACTTATCCAACATTGACCACTACTTGGATGTGGTTAACTTACTGATTGAAAACTCAAGTGCGGTGAGCTTTAAGGTAATTAGCGTGGAACGATCTGGCGCAGGGCCGGTGGATGCGGCAATCGGAAGGCTTTACTATTATTTGCTCGTACGTGGGATAGAGCACGAGGTGGAAACTGGCCGTGGACCGCTTCCGCGCACCCTCCAATTGTGGAAAGACGCGGAGGCGGTTGGGCGTGATAAGCTGTTACTCGCCGACATCAAAGACCGCATCACTATGCATTCCAAGAAGCGGTTCGATGGAAAGCTTCACGTGGACACTTTCGGGGTGTCAACTCAAAAGGAAATGATCTCATTCAGCTTTCTGATCTTTTTACAAGTAGCGTCAACCGTTTCTTGAATCCACCAGAACCACTACCGACTACATCCACCCCCAAGGACAAATTTGCTAGCTATTTTCTGGACGCGCTCGGCATTCCTAGGGAACTTAGTGCCGAAGAGAAGTACGAGGATATGGCCGTGAGGCTTTCGCTGTAACCGCACCCCACCATCCACCACAGGAGTCCCGTTCCACCCCGGGGTATGGGCAACCGCAGCCAAGGATTTGTAGTTGTAATCTTCCCCAGGGGGTAAATGTCATATTTTCGCTTGACAACGGACAGGTACGCTGCATAAAATGGCGTTTGATTTTGGCGACCCTTCGCGTGGTCGCGTGGGTGATCAATAGATGAGGCGGTAAGCCTCTTGGTGGGTGGAAGAATGGGACTGGGGACGATAGCCCCCCAGCCCATCTCTGGGACCATCGACGGCGTACTACCCATTCAGACGCCTTCGTGGGCGTAGCATGGCCCGGGAGGGCGTTTTCATTTTAGGCGAAACCGCTTCTAGCCCCTGAATTCACAACGTTCGGCGTTTGGGTGTCCGCTAGGAACGTTGTGGTGAGATTGACACTGCCCTAGTTGATAGGGCCCGTGTCCCCATCGCCTTGAAAAGG
>JAPUIP010000038.1 GCA_027296925.1 Candidatus Poribacteria bacterium
GAACCGCGCATCGACCATTCCGCGCTTACCGTAATACGCGAGTTGCTCAATCGTGACCCAGTATGATCGGTTATGGCGCAGGTCATAGGTTGCTAGCGGCACATGATCCGGAGTTCGCCGCTTTCGTTGCTGCAGCAACCACAGGATGACCGGCTCCCAGATCTCAGGGGTTCGGCAGCCATGACCTGTTTTGGGCACCTCCGTATATTTGTACGGATAGCCCTGCCCTTCCAAACGTTGAGCCATCTGGCGTGAATGCGCCACCGGAACACCGCCACCCACGCCTCGATCCCATTCGCCGTGAACGATCCAAACGGGCGTATAGGCGAGATTTTCG
Source organism: Candidatus Poribacteria bacterium (assembly GCA_027296925.1). GTDB lineage: Bacteria > Poribacteria > WGA-4E > WGA-4E > PCPOR2b > JAPUIP01. Next base: position 338 of record JAPUIP010000038.1, read on the forward strand.
ACGAGAAACGCGGCAGACCGGGATTGCCAGGATGGTTCCTCCCATTCGTGCATGTGAAAGGTGAAGCCACCCGGTTTCTCCCACAGCCGGTAATCGCAATACCCACAGAACGGCGCGGCACCTGCAAAAAGATCCGGATAGTGCGAGATGAGATACCAGGTCGCTGCGCCGCCCATCGATGCGCCGGTGATGGTGATGCGGTCACGGTCGATGGCGTAATTTGAAGCGACATGTTCGATCGCTTCCAAGACATCGACTTCGCCATAGTTCTGATAAACAGACCCGGAGCCCCGTCCGGTTGGTCTGAGCACAACGCACGATTGATTGTGTTTGGCAGCAATTCCCGCAATCTGTTCAGTCAACGCAACGGCACCGGAAAGGTTCCCCAATGCGCCGGGGCTCACCTCCACGATTAACGGTTTGGGTTCGTCACGGGTGTCGGTGGCACAAACGGCGCAAGGGTGTAATTTGCCATCAACATCGGATCGAAAATACTGAAGTTGTCCCACAGGTTTCATGTGTGCGTTCCTCTATCAGACGCCCAAAGCAGGTAGGCGCAAGGCATGCCTCGCCCTACTCAATTTTAGTATTAAGGGTGGCGAGCTCGGTGCGGGTGTCAACCGCCCGATAGGTGTCTTCTCGACGTCTGCCGACCCAGCCGAGACGAATGATTTGGTTTCGATCATCAACCTGATAGATGACACGATAGTTTCCAACGCGAATCCGGTAAATCTGATTGGTGATTTTGACACAACCTTGAGGGCGTGGAAGGTATTCAATTGAACATCCCTACTCTACCGCGACGATCGAAATTTTCCACCGATCCGCCTGTTCACAAAGCGTCTTTTGATTCATCACAAATGTTCGTCCCGCCTCGACAGCAAGAACGCTTCCTCGAACCGCGTGCAGCACTTCGAGCGTTCGGTCGCCAATCGTTGGCACATCGATACGAAAATCGTGATGCGGCGTGGCAGCTTTGGCAACGACGATACCTTTTCCGCCGAGCGTTCCACCGCGTGTTATCGCTTCGTCGGTTCCCTCAACCGCTTCGACCGCAACCGGTATACGGCCTTTGATCACGACAGTCTGCCCGATGTCCATGCCGGCAAGTCGACGGGCAATCCCCATCCCGTACTCCACGTCCGCCCACTGAGATGGTGTGGGCTGTTTTTTTGTCAACACCCCGGCTTTCGGCATCAACCCTTTCAGAAAGCGGTGCTGCTCGATGACGGCAATTCCCCTCGATTCAAAGTGATCAATCACTTCAGCAATAATCGCGTGAGGGCCTTTGTTCCGAGTCCGCGCGAGAATCTTAATCGCTGTGGGGTCTACTCGGAAAGGACGAAAAAGGATGCTTTTATCGATTTTGCCGATAATCACCAGCTCTCGCACACCCGAATCGAGAAACGTCCGGGTAATCTTCTGAACCTGTCCAATACCGAAGGAATATGCTTCCGAAGCGACACCGGCGAGTCCCTCGGAAGGGGGCGAGGTAATCTGGATGACAATCGGCAGGCGTCCCTGATCGAATGCAGCTTGTGCGAGCAATAGGGGCAGATCGCCAGCACCGGCAATAATCCCAAGTTTTTCCAATTGCTCCTCCTCTTCCACACATTAAATGCCGATACCTCGTGTCGAGTTTTCAATGAACTTCAGAAGATATTTCACTTCTTCGTCCGGTTCAAGTTCATCTCGGACTTGCCTGATTGCCTGTTTGAGATTGAATTCGGAGCGAAATAGAATGCGGTAGGCCTGCTTGAGGTGGTTAATGGTTTCAGGGGAGAGCGATGCGAGGGGGTGAACCTTCGAGGTTCGCAGCCCAACGATATTCAGCCCACGAATACGAGCGGGGTGCCCATCGGCGACAGTGAACGGCGGTACATCCTGCACAAATTTCGAGCACGCCCCAGCCATTGCCATTTTGCCGACGCGAACAAACGGATGGAACGCCGCATGCGCGCCAATCCGGGCGTCATCCTCGATCGTGACGTGGCCGCCAATTGTCGTGAGATTCGCCATAATGGTCCGATTTCCGATGACGCTGTCGTGGGCAATATTGACCCAGTTCATCAGCAGATTGTCATCACCGATGATTGTTGCACCGTCCTCGGTGGTTGCCCTGGAGATCGACACATATTCGCGCAGGACATTTCGATTGCCGATCCGGGCGTAGCTCCGCCAGCCGCCGTACTTAAGGTCCTTTGAGGGGTTGCCGAGCGTACAGCCGAAAAAGATCTGGCATTCCTCGCCAATGGTCGTCCAGCGGTCAATCTGCACATGCGGGCCAATCACGGTGCCTCGCCCAATCTCTACATCCTCGCCGATAATCGAGAAGGGACCGACTTCGACATCTTCTCCGAGTTCTGCTTTTGGAGATACAATCGCGGTTGGGTGAATCGTTCTCACTTCATCCTCTCCCGGTTTTCCACTCTCGAATTCATAAATAAGCAACGGGTATTGCTTCTATTAATCTCACTTCGACGATTCGCAATACTGTTGGCGGTACAGTTCTATCCCCCGCCGCGAATATACCAATTGACTAACCGGCTGGTGCTTCTCCCAGCGCAATCGCTAACTCCCCTTCGGCAGCGAGTTCCTCACCGACATACGCTTTGCCGCCAATCCGCGCCCACGTTCTGCGCCGTCGTATGATTTCGACTTCTAATCGGAGTTGATCTCCCGGTATCACGGGACGGCGAAACTTGGCTTCTTTGATGGACGCAAAGTATCCAAGTTGCCCTTCAGTGCTTTGTTCTTGCAGCAACAGCCACGCGCCAAGCTGTGCCAGCGCTTCCATTTGTAAAACGCCCGGCATGACCGGCTGCTGGGGAAAGTGACCTTGAAAAAACTGCTCGTTGTAGGAGAGGTTTTTGAGACCAACAGCCCGCTTCGCTGATTCAAATTCAATGATACGATCCAGCATACACATCGGATAACGATGAGGGAGAATCCGGTAAATCTCTGTCGACTCAATAGGCTTTGTCAATTGCCGCTGAATCAGTCTCTTTTCTGCAAGCGCTTGAATCAGTTGTGCATGCAAGGCGTGGCCGGATCGCATAGCAACAACGTGAGCTTTGGGAAGCCGTGTCCCCACATAAAGGTCGCCGATCAGATCCAAGATTTTGTGGCGGACAAATTCATCCGCAAATCGCAATGCCTCGCTGGTCTGCCCATCTTCTTCAATCACGATGACATTATCATAGCTCGCGCCTTTGCCGATGCCTTGCTGCCTGAGCAACTCGATTTCATTCGCAAAGCAGAAACTGCGGGCGGGCGCAATTTCTTTCGCATAAGTTTCCGGATTTATGGTGAAGGTCGCCACCTGTGCGGAGATTTTGGGGTGATCATACACAAAAGAGATCTGAAAAGAATCTGACGGCAGGAGAATGAGTTGTTTATTTGCATCGTAAACGGCAAAGGGTTCTGCCAATTCAATGTCAGTGCGGGTAGCATCCTGCTGGATAATCTCTGCCTGTTGGAGAAGCCGAACGTACGGCAACGCGCTTCCATCTGACGCCGGCGGCTCCGGCGCATCAATATCGATCCGCACGTTATCGACGCCCATGCCAGCGAGTGCCGACAACACGTGCTCAACACTGTTCACTGTCGCATCGCCGGCGCGTAAGCTGGTGCAACGCGGCATCACCTTCTGATAGTTATCGGGACAAACCTGGATTGTGGGTTGTCCCGGCAGATCTATCCGTTGAAAGACGACGCCGGAATCTGGCGGCGCGGGCTTGAGCGTAAGGGTGACCGGTTCGCCCAGCATCAAACCGGTGCCTGAGATAATTGCTTCGTTTTGAATGGTCTGCTGTAACGCCAAAATTAGTATCCTCTTTTATTCGACTGAATTGATATTCCGTTTTGTTTTTTGAATCATGTTTTGGTGTTCGTTTAATGTCGTCGAAAAATGGTGTCTGCCATCACCAATGGCAACGAAATAGAGGTAGGTGGCAGGAGCCGGACGAAGCGCCGCAAGGATCGAAGCGATGCCCGGATTACAGATCGGCCCAGGCGGCAGCCCCCTATGGAGATACGTATTGTAGGGGGAATCTGCTGTAAGGTCTGCCGAGGTGGGTGGGCGCTTGGGATTGCCCAGGGCATAAAGCACGGTCGGATCCGCCTCCAGTCGCCAACCGCGGCGCAGGCGATTATGAAACACCGCCGAAATGAGGGGACGTTCGGGCTCGGTTTTCACTTCCTTCTCAATAATCGAGGCCAGCGTGAGGACTTCGTGTACAGACAATCCAAGTGATTCAGCCTCTTCCGACAATTCATACCGCCATTGCCGATCGAATTCATCGAGCATCATCTCGATGACCTTGTGTGCCGACGTTCCATCGGCAAATTGGTATGTATTGGGAAAGAGGTAGCCCTCCAGGCTTTCGCCTTCAACCCAATATTCCATACGCCACTTGGGGTTGCGTGCAATCTGATCGAACTCCGAAGCTGTACCAAAACCGTTGCTCTCCCACAATTCACCGATTTGTGCTATCGTCAAACCTTCAGGCACAACGAACCGATGCGTAACGACCTTCCCGGACTTGAGTTGATCGATAATCTGCGTGAGGCTCATCGCCGGACTCAGGTGGTAAGTTCCCGCCTTCAGCCCGCGGCTTGCGCCGATGAGGTGGGCAGTAAGTTGGAAAACCAGCGGACTCCGGATGAGGTCCTCACGGGCAAGTTGATTCGCTATCGCCTGTGCACTCATGCCGCGAGGAATTTTCACCTGTATCGGTGCCGCATTTCGATTAACGGGATATAAATAGGAAAGCATGATAAAGAGCACGATGATGCTGATTATCGATATGCTAAAGACGCTGAAGTTGACAATCTTAGGGAAGTCCCGTGTCGCATTCCGAAGCATGTTCAGGCTCATTTCACCGGACGCGATCGAGATAGGCGTTCAATATCAGCACCGCTGCAACTTGATCGACGACCTCTTTACGCTTCCTCCCACGTTTTTTAGTACCTCTCAACATGCGTTCGGCTTCAACCGTCGTGAACCGTTCATCCCAAAAGGTAATTGGCAGATCGATCTGTTGCTTGAGTTCTTCTACAAACTGCTGCACCTTCTGTCCTTGAATGCCGATCTCACCGGTGAGCATTTTTGGTAGCCCAACCACAAGCCCCTCCGCTTTATGTGTCCTGATGAGCCCTTGCAGGGCCTCCAGGTCGGCTTTGCTATTTTTCCGCCGAATCGTGCAGAGCGGGTGAGCGGCGATACCCAACTCATCGCTAATTGCAATCCCGATTCGTACATCGCCAACATCTAATCCAAGAATGATCGCCATCGATTAAAACCGTCCAGAGCGTAAAATCGAAATGACCAATCCCACGCCAAAAATACCAGCCGTCAGATACCCCATAAGACCCAGTATCGATTTGTACTCCCACAAACTGACATCTTGAAGGAGAATCGAAGAACCGATAATGAGGGCGGCGATGATCAGGCTAAATGAGACGCGATTACTCACGCGATCGAAGACGCCAGTCAAGCGATCTAAGTTGGTATGGTCAAGCTCAAGTTTCAGGTTGCCTTTCTGCAACTTCTGCAGAATTTGGTGGAGTTGCAGTGGAAGCGCCGCCGCCATCTCTGCAAAATCTTCAACGGTGCCATACATCTGTTTGGCCCAACGCTCCGGCTCAAACTGTTGCATCACGAGACGGGTGATGTACGGCTGGCTAAACGCTAAGAGATCGAAGTTTTCATTGAGGTTCATCACCACCGCCTCGATCGTCACCACCGTTTTGCCAAGCATCAGAAACGCCGGGGGGAAATGGACCTGATACCGTAAGGACGCATCGATAACCTCCTCAAGGAGGGTGCCGATACGGATTCGCGAAAGCGGCATGTTAAAATACCGGTCAAGAAAATCGGTCATCTCCAGCTTTAGGGCAGCGGTGTTGGTCGTATCCCCCAGAATGCCCATACGAATGTAGGTCTTGATGATGCGATCCACGTCGCGGTTAATAACGCCAATAAACCAACTGCAAATACTGTCCAACATCTCGCCACTAATCCGCCCAACCATCCCAAAATCAACCAGCCCGAGCCGTCCATCTTCTAAGACAAGCAAGTTGCCCGGGTGGGGGTCTGAGTGAAAAAAGCCGTCGATGAAGATCTGCTTGAAGAAAAAATCAACAAGCGTTTCAGCGATCCTTTCTCGATCTAAGCCGAGTTCATCGAGCTTTTGGACGGCGTCAATCGGGAGGCCATCAATCCTTTCCAGGGTGAGAACACGTCGATTTGTAAACTCCCAATACACTTTTGGAATTTTGACGTTTTTATTCTCCGAAATGCTTCGGTGGAAATAGTCCGTATTCGCCGCTTCCATCGTAAAGTCAATCTCTCGCCGAATCGATCTGGCGAACTCCCGGACCAGTTCAGTCGGTTTATACAGGCGCGTTTCGACAACATACTTCTCCAATCGCTTGGCCAACCCATTCAGAAGGTTCAGGTCGGCGTTGATCACTTCCGCAATGTGAGGGCGCTGCACCTTGACAATCACCCGTTCACCCGTCCGAAGGGTTGCGGTGTGGACCTGGGCAATCGAGGCTGCCGCAAAGGGGGCAGGGTCAAAACTTCCAAAAACCTGATCGAGCGGCTGGCGGAGGTCGCTTTCAACAATTGTGCGGACCTCGGCAAGCGGAAAGGGTTGCGCTTGACTCTGGAGCTTTTTGAACTCCTGGATCCAGTCGAGTGCCTCTTCCTGACCAACAATTGCGGAGATGAGGTCCGGACGGGTGCTCAATATCTGCGCAAGTTTGATGAATGTCGGTCCAAGTTCCTCGAAGGCAAGCCGCAACCGCTCCGGTACGGAGAGCGGTGTAATCGGTTCGTCGGCGTCAAATTGCCGAAATCGAAACAGACGCCACCGTCTGGGGGCATATCGCCCGAGATTCATCTGAGCGATGATATGCCCAAAACCGTGTTTGGCAAACACATTGACGATTTGGCGCAGACGTTGAAAGCTTCTAAAGGTTCGATTCAGACTGGGAATCGGCATTACAAATCATCTCGAGATCGCCGAGGCTTGCTGAGTAACCCCCACAGATTCTGGAAACTCTTTTTTGGACGGTACTCCAACGCATCCCGACGATGAATGGAGCGATTTTGGATGACCGCTCGGGGCCGTGCTTCAACGAGACACCAGGTTTCTTCCTCGCCAACAATTTCTACTAAGGCATCAAAGCCTTCGCCAAGAGATATTGAAGTCAGCGTATGCATATCAGATGCGACAATGTGACCCATCTGATGTTCCAGCAAAATTCTGGCGGTTTGCTGAATGTGCGTCCCATATTTCCCGAGCACGCTGCCCACATTGACCTGGATGAGGCACCCCAGTTCAATGTATTTGTGCAGCAGATTGGGGTCTACAATAATATCGTGGTAGCGTTCGGCGTGGGCGATAATCGGCGTGATTCCCTTTATCTGAAGGTCGAAAATCATCTGGTCGACGTATTGAGGAATCTCCTGCATCGGTGATTCAATGAGCAGGTATTTTCCGTTATCTGTGATGGTGAGCTTCCCGAGGTCTCGCTCGTATTCATAAATCTCGGGGCTGAAATAACATTCACGTCCCGGATAAATTTCGATTGGCAGTTGCCGCCGTTCGACTTCGCTCCGCAATTCTGCGATCGCCTGGTCACGATATGTCGTCGGCGCCATATAGGCGCCCGGGTAGAGATGAGGTGTCGCCACAATGGCTGTGACGCCAGACGCAATACTCTTTTTCAGCATCGCAATCGATT
>JAPUIP010000380.1 GCA_027296925.1 Candidatus Poribacteria bacterium
GTTCGCCGTCGAAGCCCCCCTCTGGGTCTCCCCCCAAACTTGGGGGGAGGTCGGTTGCCTCCACGCTGGTGGACGATGTCACGCAGTGACAGAGGGGGCTTGGACCCCGTCACAAAGGCGTTGGTTCAAACCCGCGTCGAATTTGAGAAATGAACCACTAAGGTCTGAGCGTTCTCAATTGCCCACGAATATCGACATGTACCTTCCAATCGTTCCAATGAGGCAACATCCACGGACTGAGGCGTGGTTGTCGAACGCCACTCAACCATGTCAGCGTAACCCGCCGTTCCTGCGGTTGATACGTAACACGGAACTTCGCACCGTTCATAGAAAAGTCCGGTGGATAGTTGTCGTTGATTTCGGCAAATGTCTCCGCGTCGATTAGTGTAAACGCGAAATCATCCGGCGACAACAGCAGCCAATCTTGCGCGGCCTCAACCCCCAAATCGATGAGGCGGGAGATCAACCATGCGCGAGGTTCCACCGCAACAACGTCCCCTTTCAGCGTGACATGGAGATTATATGCGTTGATGCGCTCAATCAGGGATTCTCCCAATTCCGGGAATAACCTTCCGGACAGGATCAGATCTGCGATAGCTTCGCGGAGTAGTGAGCCGGTCAAGGGTTGGCGTTCAGATTCGATCTCGCGACCGGCATACACAAAGCTGACCTCCGCGATTATTTCATCTTCGATCCGCTTTGGCGCCTTCAGATGTGGCGTTCCCAAACCGGCTTTTCGCAAGTCCGCGAAGGTGCACGGGCTCGCTGTGCGCCCCAGCAGTTGAACGCGCATCCCTTTCGCGAGCCCCCCCTTTTCGAGGATGAGCGCGGCATTGGTCTCTCGACGAATCAGTGAGCTCGAATCCAACAGTACCTCGTCCTGACCATTCCCCCACGCATCCCCTTTGCGCCGTCGCACGTAAGCGCAATCCGGCCATTCGTGCAACAGATAATGGAGCAGCCCAGCCCGATCGGGCCGAACCGGCCCTCGATCTTTGTCCAGCGGTGGTAAGTCAAGAAAGGATCGGAGTCGCGAGGCAATCCGGCGGCATTCGGCAAAAGCTGCACCATGGAGATGATGACGCCGAACATCACCGCACCGCAACGTCAGAATCATCGCGGTGGCATCGCAATGGTCACGCCATAAATCCTTCTGACGCGCTTCAGAGATGGCATCGCTCTCAGCCGGTGACAGGCGATCCAAGCGCCGCCACAACGGTGCCGGACGTTCCAGCGCCGCAATCAGATCCGCCACATCTCGGTGGAGTGCGGTCGGTGCCTTGGCCAGCAACCGGGCATAAGAGACATCAACGGGAAGCGCAGCCAACCGCCTACCGAAATCCGTCAAAGCCCCGTCGCGCGAGAGGGTGCCCCATTCCTGCAACTGTGCTTCCGCACGCTCGACGGCGAAGTCCGGCGGCGCATCGAGAAACTCCAATTCCTGTGGGCGAAATCCCGTTGCCGCAACGGCTAGCGCAAATTGCGCCAAATCCTCCCGCATAATTTCCGGCGCGGTTTCCTTTTCGAGTTGCCCGTGTGCTTCCCACAGCCGATAACATATCCCCGGCATCAACCTTCCGGCTCGCCCTCGGCGCTGTTCTGCCGATGCTTGCGATATGGAACACAACGCCAGAACAACCCGTTTTGCCTGATGGATGCGCTGACGAACCAATCCCGAATCGATAACCGCTGTGATGCCCGGCAGGGTAACAGAAGTTTCCGCGACGTTCGTCGACAAAATGATGCGACGGCGTGCAGTCTCCTCAAACACACGATCTTGTTCCGGCGTGGGCAAACCGCCGTGCAACGGGAGGATTTCCACATTTCTCATGCGGCGTAATCCATCCAAGCACGCGGTGATTTCCCCCTTGCCCGGCAGAAATACCAGCATGTTCCCATCCGTTTCCCGCAACGCTCGCTGAACACCGCGCTCCACGCGCTCTGCCAACTGCCACGATGTCGGAACGGTGACACCTCCAAGGTAACGCACATCGACCGGATAAACCTTCCCCTCTGCGGACAGCGATGTTCCGCCGACGAATCGAGCGATCCGCTGAGCTGCTATGGTTGCCGACATCACAACGAGCCGGGCATCCGCCCGCTGCTTGCGACAGACCGCCAGAAACAGGTCGGCCTCCAGTCCACGCTCATGGAACTCGTCAAGTATAATTGTCCCATAAGCGTCAAGCTCTCCGCCAGCCGCATAGCGTAACGCAACGCCCGGCGTGACAAATCGGATTCGAGTTGCCTTCGAACTGACATCCTCAAACCGCACCGTGTAGCCCACCGACGTCCCCAAACGCTCTCCGCGGAGTGTCGATAGCCAGCGCGCCAGTGAACGGCACGCCACCCGTCGCGGCTCCATGACCAGCACCGGGCGATCCGACAATTCGGCACACCAGAACGGGACCATCGTGGACTTCCCGCTACCGGTGGGAGCTGTAATGATGACCGGCTGGTTAGCGATGGCATTCTGAAACGCAGCATGTAGCGACGCGATTGGAAAAGCTGTTTCATTCATCCGCAAGTTTGTCATGAAGAACTTTGAGCATCTGGCCCGTTGGTGCCTTTACGAAATAAGCAGTTCACCGCCAAAACAGAGACGGCAATTAACCCGAAAATACACAGCCCCGACGAGGGGATAGATAACCACTGCAACGATTCCTTCGCTGCGCCGGTGCTTCCCATGCCGGGGGCGCGCAGCCCCGCGAACATCCAAAACATCGCATAGCCGAGCGAACCGATGCCTACACCGAGTGCGATGATACTTTTCAGCCGGGAAGCCACCGGCAAAAACGACAGCAGGAAAATGAGCGCCAGGGCTGAGGTGCCTAAGCCGTTGGCATGAAGATGTGCCCTTTTGAAATATACCCACGACTTGTCTGTGACTTGCTTCATCTTCGTTTCATCGTTGTTGTATTTGGTGTCCAACACATTTTGCGCTTTTGCCTTCAAATGACCTTTAATCCCGTCCTCGAAACCGCCAAAGACGCCGCCGAGACCAAAGCCGTATATCAGGGTCAATAAGGCGAATAGGATGCCAAATCTCACTTCGACAAGCTTCTTGATATATTCATGCATGTTTTTGTCCTGTGAGAATCAATTATGCTTTGCAACGGCACAAACTGCGCTTTTGACGCTAATCTTATTCAGGCTGTTCGTTTTCTGCCGCATCTGTATTTTCGTACAGATGCAAACGAGCGGAAACCGGTAATTGAAGAAGTTCTTTGCGTAATACCGTTTGTAGTTTAAGATGATGCTTTTGAGACAAAGGTCTGCCATAGAGGATGCAGGAAATCCCCCCTAACCCCCTTTGGCAAAGGGGAAATTTGAAAACGCTCATTTTTAGCTGTATTTGGGTAATTAAGTTTCGTCGGTTAATCTGTAAACAAAAGGAGTTCAACTTGGCTGAAAAATTCCGTGTTGGTATTATTGCAAGCGGCCGGATTGCCCGTATGCATGGCAGCGGCTGGCGTGAATGTGATCGCACTGAGATTGTGGCGATTGCCGATTCTCATCCCGAGGCCCTGGCGGACTACGCGAGGGAGTTTCAGGTCAAAAAGCAGTATCTCGATTATCGAGAGATGATGGAAAAGGAGGACCTCGACATCGTCAGCGTCTGTTCCTGGAATCCGCAGCATGCTGAGATGACGATTGCCGCGGCAGTCCACAAACCCAAGGCCATACTCTGCGAAAAGCCGATGGCTTGCTCACTGGGGGAAGCCGAAGCGATGATAATTGCCTGTGAACGCAATGGGGTCAAACTCGCCATTGGGCATCAGCGTCGTTTCTATTCTTCCTGGCAAGAAGCCAGACGACTGATTCAGGAGGGCGCCATCGGTGAACCCCGTCGGCTCTGGTCCTCGGTGAGGGCCGGAATGATGAACACCGGAACACACTGTATTGATTTCCAACTCTTCGTCTTGGGTGACCCACAGGCGGAGTGGGTGATGGGCTCGGTCGAACGCAAAACCGATCACTATCTGTTCGGTCATCGCGTCGAAGATCGCTGCTGCGGCCTAATCGGATATCCCAACGGTGTGGAAGGGTTCATCGAGAACGAGATGGGGACCGGAGGCGGGTTGTATCAGGTGGGCGCCACGGTATACGGCAGCGACGGTATGATGGACATTAATAATAACAGCCTGAAGTACATGGTTCCCGGAAAAGCTGGCTGGCAGGTGTTTGAGCCCACCGAAAAAAATCGGAGCGGCTATGGCAGCGCTTTTACAGATCAGGCCTATGCTGTCTGCAACTGGATCGATGGCAACTTTGACGACTATCCCGGACAGGCAAGGGATGGAAAGGCGGCGCTGGAGATCATGATGGGAGTTTACGAATCTGTCCGTATGCATGAGCGAGTCAGCCTACCGCTGCAGACTCATGCCAATCCACTGGATGTGGCGGTGGAGACCGGCGTCATTCCCGTTGAGCGGCCTGGCGCCTGGGATGAACGCTCATTCCTGGTCCGGGGCGAAGCCATGAGCTGGATCAAATCGGAGGGATAACGCAGCATGCGTTTTCGGGTAACGCGCCCCTTTTTTCAATTGGCAAGCGCACGTATTTCAGTTATAATATTGATCTATGACGCACGACAATTTCTTCACGCAAGCATAATCAAAGGAGGAGCACCAGGATGGCAATTCTGAAACATATCGCACTTCGCGCAAAAGATATGGAAGAATCGCGCCGTTTTTATGAAACGCTTGGTTTCAAATATATCGGCTACCGTCCAAGCGGCCGGGGGGTCGATCTCACGGATGGCGCGCTCAATATGACCATCATCCAGTATGATGGCGCAGAACGTCAAATACTGGAAGAGGGCAACGAGTTTATTCACTTTGGCTTAATTGTCGAAGATCTCGCCGGACTCTACAAAAACCTTCAAGAACATGGGGCCCAGCTCTTGCGAGACGATGTCAAGAAGCGCGATGACATTGACCCCAATCAACCACCGGCGCGATCCTTCAAGGTCGCCGACCCGGATGGCAACGTGATTGACGTTCCCTGTGCGACGGATGAATGGCGAGGCGTTACCATTTAGCCGGACTCAAAAGTAAGGATACAAGGATGCCGGCTGCGGTTCATCCCTGTATCCTCCAATTTTCGCGGCAAAGGAGTTAAACGAATGAGGAACACGATTCGTTGGAAAATACGGATTTTGTGGATTTTGGCAATCTGTCTGAGTTTGATGATGAGCGAAATAAGCAATGTCAATGCGGACTATGTATCAGATCGATTGGAAAACTCACCGCGGCATCACGAATGGGTGGACATCCCAGCGGCGAACGGACATGTCGTCCGGGCCTATCTGATTTTTCCGGAAGTCAAGGATCCGGCGACTTCGGTGGTTGTCATCCATGAAAATCGTGGTTTGACGGACTGGGTGCGGTTTGTCGGTGATGAACTCGCCGCCCACGGCTTCGTGGCCATCTGCCCCGATCTGCTTTCTGGAACTGGCCCCGACGGAGGTGGAACAAAGAGCTTTCCCTCCAGCGATGATGCACGAAAAGCCATCTACGGGCTTGATGCGAATCAGGTCACAGCAGACCTGAAAGCGGTGACGGAATATGTCCGTGGACTTCCTTCGACAACGGATAAGGTTGCGGTTGCAGGCTTCTGTTGGGGAGGTGCGCAGACATTCCGATTTGCTACCAACGAAGATTCGTTGATGGCCGCCTTTGTTTTCTATGGGCGTCCGCCGGAAAAGCAGGACATGAGTCGCATTGCTTGTCCGGTCTACGGTTTTTACGGCGAGACCGACGAACGGATCAACTCGACGATTGAGGACACGCAAGAAGCGATGGAGGCAGCGGGTAAAACTTATGCCCCGGTTATCTATTCTGGCGTTGGGCACGCTTTCTTGCGGAGAGGAACGGGCGAGGGCGCCGGCGAAGTTGAAAAAACCGCCACTCAAGATGCGTGGAAACGTCTACTCAAACTGTTCAATTCCCTCTGAAAAGACGCTAAAAAGGGAAATTCATTACAAAACGATAGGGAGGCATCTACATGGCCGCTGAAAAGGAAATTCAAATCCGCGTTGTCGGCTTATGCGGAAGCATCAGATCTGGTAGTTATACGCGCCGGGTTGTGAATCTTGCGCTTTCCGGCGCCACGGAAGTCGGAGCCCAAACGGAGCTCATCGACTTAAGAGAATATCAGTTAATGTTCTGTGGTGAGATTGAGGAGGAAGCGGATTATCCCCCGGATGTCTCAAAGCTTTGCCAAAAGGTACAGGGGGCGCAGGGGATTATTCTTGGAACGCCTGAATACCACGGCAGTTTCAGTGGGGTGATCAAAAATGCCATCGACCTAATGGGGTTTGATGAGTTTAGCGGGAAGATGGTCGGACTGGTCGGTGTCTCTGGAGGCAGCATGGGTGCGCTCAATGCGCTTTCAGCCCTACGAACCGTCGGCAGGCAACTGCACGCCTGGGTGGTTCCGTCGCAAGCGACTGTCCCGCAAGCATCGGAGGCATTTGATGATGATGGTAACCTGCTCGATAAACGGCTTGAGAAGCGCATCACCGATGTGGGACGTGAAGTGGCGCGTTTCGCTTATCTGCATAGCTCTCAGAAGGTCCAGGAATTTCTCCACCTCTGGGAAGATGCTCCCCACAACCCCGGCGGCGAGTAAATCGAAAGATAGCGTAAGGCGCGGGTTGAATCGCAACGGTATCGAAATTACCGAAACGCAGGTCAAAGATGAAACTAAAGCTGGTCCTATTAGCTATGTTAGCGCTGCCGCTTGCTGTACGTGAATACCAACACTGGGCGACCGCACGAGGCAGACCCAAAGGGAAGCGAGTCGGCGGAACTCCCAGTGTGTATCTGTGGTTTTTCGCTTACCTTATTTTACTCGTTCTCGCCCTCCGCACGGTGTTAACCGCGAACGTCTCCCTGCTGGTCGGGGTCGGTTATTTCATCTTTTGGGCAGCGATATGCCTGAGAGTCCTTGCGTTGAAAGAGTTAAGGACGTTCTACAGCACAGCCATTGTGATTCGAGAGGGGCATAAGGTGATTGACACCGGCCCCTACCGGCACCTCCGCCATCCGCTCCATCTCGCGCTCCTCTGTGAAATGACAGGGCTTCTCCTCATCTCATCGGTCTGGTATGGCATACCGTTGATCGTACTATCCTTTTTCATTCATATCGTCAGGAGTCGGAATGAAGAAAAGCTTCTCGAGCAACACCTCGGCGATGCCTACCGGGAATATCGTCACGAAACATGGGATATCGTCGATATATTCCCTTTCGGCTGATGATATAGAGTCCCGACGATTACATCCCAAATCGGGAGCGTGATATTGAAATTATAGTCATTCATCAATTCCTTGTTGTGATGAGTCTGATGGTTACGCTTCAAGGCGCCGAGTAGCGGAATGCGGTCAATTTTGTACCGCTCTGGCGCGTGATACACAAGGTGCATCCATTCATAGAGGAGAAAAGAACCGACTAACGTGATGAGCGTCAGTCCGGCGACATTTCTATTGATGAGATACCAGGCAAGAAAAAACACGGGTGAAATCAGCCCAAGGAACTGGAAAACATCCCAGAAGAAAAAAAGCACCTTGTAGGCCTCTTTACTTGTATCCATGCTCATCGCGTCATGCGTGAAGTATTCATGGTGAGACAAGGTATGCGGCTTAAAGAGAAATTTCGGAATCAGGTGCAACTGATTGTGCATTGGGCCGCGGTGGCAGATGTACTCGACAAAATTGGCACAGAGAAACACGACAACAATCGTGACCCACTCCAGCAGCTGCACCCGCTTCACAATGAACGCCGCTGAACAGTAAATGACGAAAATCCCGATCAGATTCGTCAAGCCGAAAAAAAGATAGAAATTGTAGTAACCAGGAATCGGGTACGGAATTGCACCCAATTGGAGTCGTTTCCGTCTGTCGCTACGCCTATCGACAGTTCTGAATTTTCCCGCCATGTTCCCCTCCTGTCGCTAATTCTGATCCGCTTCATCAAAGGTTTCAACCGGTTTCGTGAGCTCGTGTTTCTGCAAGACATTATTCCGGAATATATATCTTCCGTTTCCATACCACTCGATCCGCCAGCGATCAAATCCATGTTCAAACTCGGCAACACGATTCGGTTCACCGAGTTTCGCATGAAGCGTCTCGACGGTGTGTTGATCGCGTTCAACGAGGTGTTTCGTTATCAGCGCAATGCCGGATAAGATCGCTACCAGTGCCAACTTTCCGCCGGTTTTTACGCTGATGCTATGCGCTGTTGAAATGGGCGTCGATAAGAAAATGACGAGTAGTAGGCAGCAGATGACTTTTTTCACGCGAATTATTTAATTTCATCAACAGGAAGGGGCATGCCATGTTTCTGATTAAATGCTTCCTCCCAAATGTCTAAGTCGTCGATGATCTCTTTGGCAGTTTTACCTAAGCTATTCGCTCGAATTTTGTCTTCATAAGCAAGCGGGTTGCTATAAATTTTCCGAAACTCATCTGCCAAATCTGTATCTTCAAGGATTAGCAGCGAGACCTTTTGCTGCTCTTTCAGCTCAATTGGAGTGAGCAGTCTGAGTACACCGTGCTCGTAGATTGCTTGACATATTTGTGCCAATGTGGTTACCTCCTGAATTTTGTCGCAAACATATCGGTTCCCAACGCTCAATTCGATCAACCATCTCCAGATGCTTTTGCGCGAGGTTCGCATCCGGGTAGTGAAGGTTGAACTGCCGGAAACGCCAGAAAGCGATCGATAGTGCAGCATACTGAACGAACCCATCAAGTCGTTCCCACTCCGAATCGGTGAGCGGACGCACATGATTGTAGCTTTCTAAAAAGCTGCGTGCCCATTGACGACAGAGCCGATTCTGATCGTCATAGCAGCACCCCACGATCGCCATGCCGATGTCCAGTAGTAGCGCGCCGTGACAGATCTCTTCAAAGTCAATGACCCCAATCAGCCGGTCGCCATTGAAAAGTACATTGTCAGCAAACAGATCGCCGTGCACTATGCCCGTGGGCAGAGCCGCGTTGAGGTAAGGCGTGAGTCTCTGGAGTTGTATTTTCAACCAACTGACAAAGGGATGGTCAGCAACGGCGGTTCCTCGTATTTCATCGAAGAATTTTGACATCGCTGAAACCCCCATCGAAAACGCGGGCAGGCTTTCAATCGGCGGAATCTGGTGTAGTCGTGCCAGCGCGTTGGCAATCTGACGCATGACATTCGGGGTGATTTCTGGCGGACGCCCCTGAAGAAAATCGTAGATGACCCCGTGCCATATTGGTGTGGATAAGATTACGGCGCCATCGTTCTGAAAAACCGGATAGGCAGTTGGATAGTCATACCGCCGCAGATGCTCAAGCACAGCGATCTGGGTTTCGAGTTCTGCCTGCGTTTTCTCGTCGCAAATTTTCAGCAGAAATGTCCCCGCTGTCGTGGTCAGTTTGAAATTGCTGTTGGCGAGTCCGCCGGGGATTTCTTGCCAGGCGACAACCGTCACGATGGCATAGTGCAATAGGAGGTCGTCGAGCGTGTCGGGGGACAGTGTCGTATAAGTTGCCATGAGCGGAGTAATGTGTACTACGGAAAGCTTTAAACCCTATTCTCCATTGCCGCTGATTCGCTCTAGCCAATTCTGGAAATTTACAGTATGACTGCCGTGCCAAAACAGTTTATCACAGGTCGAACACTGGTGGAACTGATCGTATCTACGATAAACATAA
>JAPUIP010000381.1 GCA_027296925.1 Candidatus Poribacteria bacterium
GAAGACCTGTGTCCTTTTCATCATGCGCCGTTCGTTGGGTGGGAAGGGCGCTCGGCGGTGCATGGTGCATCGGTTATCCCAGACGACCAGGTCGCCAATTTTCCAATCATGCGTCCAGACGAAGCGCGGCTGCGACAGATGCGCAAAAAGCATCTCAAGCAACTCGTGGCTTTCCGATTCGCTTTTGCCGACAATGTACCGGGTCAAGTGGGGACCAACGTACAAAGCCTGACGCCCGGTTTCCGGGTGTGTGCAGACTACCGGATGATCGACGGGCTCAGGCGGATTCTGACTTTCGATGGAATGGCGGTGTACCGCTCTCAGCCCTCTGAGCCGTGTCTTGAGGTCATCGTCGAGCGCTTCGTAGGCAGCGTAGCAGTTGCACCACTGGGTCGCACCGCCGGTGCTCGGCAGTTCGATGGCGTAGAGGGTCGAGATTGTGCCGGGCTGTCGCAGATAGGAAAGATCGGAATGAAAGCCGATCTCTCCGTCACCCAGCGCCCCGATCGGCACCCCGTTCTCCTTAACGTTAGAAACGATGAAGATCTCTTTAACAGGTTGAGGTCGCTGCTTGCGGACATGTGCGATCGCGATGCCGAAGTAGTTGGTGAAACGGACCTGATCTTCCTCGCTGATTTTCTGATTGCGGAAGAAGATTACACTGTGGGAAAGCAGCGCCTGACGGAGACGCTGGACCGCCCCATTGGGCAGCGGGTGTGACAAGTCTAGCCCCCGGATCTCTGCCCCCAGCGCGCCACCTGTAGCGACGACCTGTACCCCGTGAGTTATGTTTGTGGCGATAGTCATTTGAAATTCCCTCATCTAGTTGGGCACCGTTTGGGGTTTGCCCGTGCGGACGGCTTCGTCCAGGGCGTTGCAGATAGACACCGTTCGCACGCCGTCGTGGGCGTTGCACAGCGTATCCCCGTCTGTCCGTATTGCCTCCAGGAGGTTCACCATCATCGATGCCTGCTGTTGTTCCTCGTCGGGCAATTCCCTGGTGTCCAGATAGTCAATGTCGCATCCACCAAAATCCACCCGGCCCATGTGAGCCGAGAACACGGCACTCCGTTGACCATCCCACACTTCGTGGAACCACTTGGACACGAAAGTATTCATCCCCTGGTCGGCACTAATCACGGTAGAGAGCGCCCCAGTTTTCCAGAGGATGGTGCCCACCAGCGCATCAGGGTAGCCACCGGCACCCTTGTTTTCCCCGAAGACCTGTCCTTCGGCATAGACTCGATCCGGCTCACTATCCATCAAATACGCGAGCAGATCAATCGTATGAACCGCCGTGCTGATTAGCAGGCCGCCGCCATCATCCGGGTGCCAGACCCAGGTACTGCCACTCTGACTAGAGTCGTTCATGGCCAACTGGCCGTGGCTCAGGCGAGGACGGGACAGTAGCGCCCGCGCCTTCTGAGCCGTCGGCGCAATGCGAAACTTGCAATTGATTACGAGTTTCACCCCGGCCTTTTCCACCGCCTCGGCCACTTCGATCGCTTGGACGCGGGTGACACACATGGGCTTCTCCAGTAGAATGTGCTTCCCTGCCCGCGCGCCGGCGAGCGCTATCGGATGGTGCGCGTCGTGGTGGGTGGCAATCACCAGCAGGTCAATCGAGTCATCGCGCATGATGCGGCCAGCGTCCGGGGTGGCGTAGCGGCCACCGAATTCCGCCCGTGCGCTCTCAGCTTTTGCTTCGATCTCGTCGCAGAAGCCCACCAGTTCGATGCCGAGACTTTTTGCTTTTGCGGCATGGCCTCGTCCCGCGCCGCCACAACCGATCACCGCTGCCTTTACTCCAGAGTAAATCTGGCTCATCTCAGATCTCCTTTCTCATGTCAACTCTCCCCTCTGATTATACGGATATACAGATCTGGGTCAAGAAAAAAAGACAAGGTCCGTGAAAGTTGTTGTCATTCTGGTTTGATGGCGTTAAAATATCCGTATTAGGGACTTGGTAAGAATAAATCATCCCAAGTTATGTTCTCCAGAGTGAACGAAGTACCTCCAATACTGCGGAGATTCTTCACTGTGTTCAGAATGACAGTGGCATAATTATTTTTTACCGACTCCCTTATATCCGCGGAGCGGATGAACAGCGTTCCGACACCGAGCATCGAAACGAGTGGTTTGCAAGATCTGCGGATCGAATCCATTTGCTTGATTGCCTGATTGCAAGTTATTGGCAATTTCGTGTCGGATATCGCCGGACATACAGGAGGAAGATCGTGAAAATCACTAACGTTGAGACGATCCGGGTGAGCCGCTTTATATACGTCAAAGTTGAGACGGATGAAGGCATCACCGGCATTGGTGAACTCCATCCCGCCAGTGGCACCGGTGGAACCCCATTCCTGCCAATCGCAGGCGTAAAATATTGCGCTGAATACCTCGTTGGCAAAAATCCACTACACATCGAACGTCACTGGCAGCACATGTTCCGTCGTTGCCTATTCCGCGGCGGGTCGGATGCGATGGCGGCCATCGGTGCGATCGACATCGCATTGTGGGATATCAAGGGCAAGACGCTCGGCAAACCGGTCTACGAACTGATTGGTGGTCCAACCCGCGAGAAGGTTCGCCTCTACACGCACTTGGGCGGCACCACGCCCCAGGTTCTGGCAGACCAGGCCGCCGCGCGTGTTGAAGACGGATTCACCGCCATACGCTTGTACCCATTCGGTGATTTCGGCGCATCCGATTTCGAGGAGGGACGCGGGCTGGAAAATATGAGCTATACCGCCATGCTGCGCAACGCTGAAGAACGGGTCGCCGCCGTTCGGGAGGCGGTTGGGCCCGACGTTGACGTCATGATCGACGTCGTCAACCGGCTGACCCCCGCAGAAGCCATCGCCGTGGGCCGCGCCCTAGAGCCGTACAATCTGTACTTTTTCGAAGACCCGATCGAACCCGAGAACATGGACGCCTGGCAGTATGTCGCGGCGAATGTTCCGATGCCGCTGGCAATGGGCGAACGACTTTACACCATTTATCAGTTCCGTGATCTGCTGAACCACAATGGCGCCGCTTTCGTGCGGCCTGACCTTTCACTCGCTGGCGGCATCACCAATGTTAAGAAGATCGCCGCGCTGGCAGAGGCGAGTTACGTCGGCGTAGTGCCGCACAACCCGTTGAGCTGCGTCCTCACTGCGGCGTGTGTGCAGCTAGATGCTGCCGTTCACAACATCTCTGTGCAGGAGTATCCGTCGGATGAATATAGGAATCCCAAGCGTGACCTGGTCAAAGAACCGATCAAGCGCGAAGGTGGTTACCTAATCGTCCCGGATACGGCAGGAATCGGAATCGAACTGAATGAAGAGGCGTTCAAACATTACCCGCCGCAGCCGTATGTTCGCCCGCCGTTGATCGCCCCGGATGGCGGGCTGAGGGATTATTGAGCGATTCGCGGACGGATATGTGATAGCATAGAAAACGGCAACAGCATGACACAAGACGTAACAATCTAAGCCCATTAAGGAGTTGGTTATGAAGGATATACACAACTACATCAAACGAGGCAGAGCACCTCTTTGTGACTTACTGAAAGAATTGGTCAGCATCCCCACCGTGAATCCGCCCGGCACACACTACGCGGAGATCGTGGATGTGCTTCAGGAGAAATGTAAAGCCCTCGGCATGCAGACGCAAATCGCACATGTCCCCCAAGCTGAAGCTCAAGCGGTTGTGCCACACGCCGATGCTTACCCTCGCCTGAACCTGATCTCCCGGTGGGACGTTGGGGCGGAAAAGACCGTCCACTTCAACGCCCATTACGACGTCGTGCCTGTTTCTGGAAATTGGCGAATGGATGCGTTTCAGCCTCAAGTCGTCGGGAATTGGCTTTACGGCAGAGGCGCGGACGACATGAAGGATTCGATCGCCGCCCTTCTGTTTGCAGTAACAGCAATTCGAGAAAACGGAGTCCAGCCGGCTTTCAACATCGAATTTTCATTCACCTGCGATGAAGAGATTGGCGGGGACTTGGGGGCGGGTTACATTGTTCGCAAAGGATTGGTTCAAGCAGATTTTGTCGTCAATTGCGAGGGCGGATCTGTCTTGAATGTGGGTGTGGGACACAATGGCGTACTATGGCTGGATGTGGCGGTACATGGGGTAGCTGCACATGCCGCGCAACCGGAAAAGGGCATAAACGCCTTTGAAAAGATGGCGGATCTGGTCGCGGGTCTGCAACCACTGAAGCAGCAGTTGAAAGCGCCGGAGCGTGTGTTCAAAACCCCGGCGGGGCATGAACGGTATCCGACGATTAACCTCGGCGGCGTCTTTCACGGCACGGATGGAGATAAGATCAACACCGTCCCGGCACAGGCGAACTTTTCTATAGACCGGCGTATACTTCCCAATGAACGCCTGGCTTCGGCTGAACAGGAACTTCGCGCTGCAATCCGGAACACCAGTCAGGCCGATTCAGATCTGAAGGTGGATGTGAACTCGATATTGCGGATCGAGCCGTGTGTGGTCGAATCAGAGCATCCGTTCCCTCAAGCGTTTGCGCAGGCAGTGCGCACTGTGCGCCGGCATCCGATAAAGTTGAGCACAACGAGCGGCTTTACAGATCTGCATTTCTTCGTCGAAGACGGCGGAATGCCCGGCGTTGGCTACGGTCCAAACGGCAAGGGCGCTCACGGTGCAAACGAGCGGGTCAACATACCCGATCTGATGCAGACCGCAAAAGTGTATGCGACATTTATGACCACGCCTTTCGTTGCCGATTGACAGTCGATGAGCCCCTCGACTTATACTTGCCATCGCATCAAACTGCGCGTTGCAACCTTGCGAAGGTTCCAAACCTTCACAAGTCGCTTTGGATCCTGATTTATCGGGGGATCTGCCCGGCCAAAAAGCGCAATTTCTAGCGATGTGCAGTATAACTTGACTTTGTCACATTAGAAATCCCATCCAGCCGTAGAAGGCGTTCAATTGAACGCCCCTACAGAATCAACGTGTTTTGGAAATCAGACAAAATTTGGATCATCGGAAATGTGACAAAATCGAAATAATACCCGGGGCTTTTGTGTGGATAGGAGATAAAATAATACGACTTCCAAATCGAAAGACTCACGTCGAGTCAAAGCCTTGCGACGGTTTGGAAGCGTCGCCCGGTTAGTGGAGCATTGATCGAAAATTGGTATAGGATGCTCGTTGGGTGGTCTACGTGATTCCTTCTCGCACGACTATTTTAAGTTTGTATCAGATGACCTGTACATACACTTAGCCACTCGCCACTTCGCACTATCACTGTACTGCGTCAGATTGATACAATGCGAAATAGTATCAGATTGCGCTCCTCATGGGGTCAAATGATACTATTTGAGGATAATCATCTTCCGGGTCGCCTCAAAGTCGCCAGCTTTCAGATGATAGAAATAGGTGCCGCTCGGCACGAATTCGCCTGTCTCGGTCCGCCCGTCCCAATAGGCAGCCTCTTTCTGGGTGAGATAGGAGCCTGCGGGTTGGGTGCCTAAGGCAATCGTACGAATGTGGTGTCCATGCGTGTCGTAAATGGTGATACTGACAGATGATACAGCGGCCAAATCGTATGGTATCCACGTCTCAGGGTTGAATGGATTTGGGAAGTTCTGATACAACGTAAATTGAGTTAGCAACGCTTTTGGAGAGACATGCTGCGGATGGAAAGTCACTCTGATTGGATCGGATCTATCCGTTTCCCCAGCAAAGTCAACATCCTCAACGAGATACCAGTACGTTTGACCTGCCTCTGTGCGATCATCAATGAACTCATAGTCGTAGGGAGTGGAATCCGTGCCGTGTCCGCTAATAAGCGTTGGGGTGATGCGGTTATATTCGCCGCCTTCGGCTGGGCTTCGGTAGATGTGGAAGCCGAGATTGTTGGTTTCCGAGCGTGTTTGCCATTTCAGTAATACGCCGCCTCCGGTGGGAGTTCCAGTAAAGCTAGAGAGTTCAACAGGTAAGGAATTGTCACCGGTAGAAGCAAAAATCCAGTGGGTGTCGCCAAGATTCACGTTATTGGCGGTGATGGTGTTTGCGGCAGCATTGCGGACGATGTTGTTGTATCTCGTCCAATTCTGGCCATAATCGGAGCGATATGCGAGTTCAAGCATCGCTTCATTGCTGATACCGTCAGCAGCGGAGTCGTAGGTAAAAGTGATTGAGGCCGTGCTCGCCGTACGCCGGGTGTCGTAG
>JAPUIP010000382.1 GCA_027296925.1 Candidatus Poribacteria bacterium
CGCATTACGCATCGGCGCGGGCTTGGTTACACTCGGCATACCGAAAAGTCTCAACTCGATCTTGGAGGTCAAACTGACCGAAGTAATGACATTGCCTTTGCCCGAAACCCCTGAAGGCTCATTGGCCTTAGAAGCCAAATCACAGATTCTCGACTTCGTTGAACGGACTTCATCTGTACTTGCCATTGGCCCCGGACTTTCACAACATCCGGAAACCATTGAACTCATCCACAGCTTAGTCCGCAAAAACAACACGCCAACCGTGATTGACGCTGATGGCTTGAATGCACTTTCAAAAGCGAAAGATTTGCTCTCGGCCCTTTCGCCACAAACCGTGCTTACGCCGCATCCGGGGGAGATGTCACGTCTCATCAATCGAAGTGTCCGAGACGTGGAACGCGATCGGATTGGTGTGGCTCAAGGCTTCGCTCAGGAACACAACGTCACACTTGTCCTCAAGGGCGCGGGAACAGTCATCGCTGGTGGAAACGGAGAAGTGTGGCTCAATTCAACCGGGAATCCCGGCATGGCGTCTGGAGGGATGGGCGATGTGCTCACGGGGTTGATTGCGGGACTCATCGCACAAGGCGTGTCGAGTTATGATGCGGCGGTGCTTGGTGTCTATTTGCATGGACTCGCCGGTGATATTGTCGCTGAGTCAATCGAGATGCACGGATTGATGGCGGGAGATGTGTTAAATGCAGTCCCCCAAGCAATTGAGGCTATAGCAAGTTTTGATGCTCTAGACAAGATTTATTGAAAGAAGGAATAGATGATTACCTTCGGAAAACTAATCAGGCCTGCTGGCTTTTGGCTTGTTTTGCGTTCCGGCAAATCGCCCATCTACAACCATAAATGGCGTTTCACGAGGGACAGGTGCAAAATGGTACACGGGAGATTTATACTCATCATTTCTTTTTTAGTTCTTGCTGGATGTTCCTCGAACAGCGGAACTTCACCAATACAGTTCCTCAGCTCTCAAAATGAAGAAGCCGTACAATGGGCTGCTTGGCTAAAAGCGGATGAGGGAATGCGGTTGGTGCCATCAAGTATTTATGCCTTGAATAAAAATGTCGTATTTCTGTGCGGAAGTCTTGAAACGCCCGCAGCATCTGTTAGATCGTTTCTGCTGCGTTCAGAAAATGGTGGTAAGAATTGGAAGGAGGTGATGCAGCCTGTACATGGGAGCGATGTCATCAAGGTTCTGTTTGTGAACAAGCGTACAGGTTGGGCATTAGTCGCATGGACAACCGAGGCTCCCGATAAGTTGACTTTATATGGTAGCAAGGATTCCGGCAAGAGTTGGAGGAAACTGTCCGATATTCCCAAGCGGCACTATTTGGGGTGGCCCATCAATGTAAAATTCTTTGATGAGGAAAACGGTCAGGTCGAAATGTTATACGATGGGGCAACTCCTTACGACGGTTTTGTCGTTCTGAATACCTCCGATGGCGGGCTGACGTGGCAGGAGGTTAGGAGTCTCTCTCTTGACGAATATAAACAGAAGTACGAAAAGGAAGGAGAAACACAAAAACAATCAGCAGATTACGTATCAGGTCAAGATGGAAGCCTGTGGCAACTTCAAAAGCAATATAAGTTGATAGCTATTCGTCGGCGGTTGCCTACAGAAGATAACTGGCGTTTGATGTTTTTAAGCCCAACGTTCTTTAAATACTCCAATGGGCAGGTACTTCCTAAATCCCAATGAATCGTGACGATAAGCAGCTCGCATATTCGTAAGAAAGGATAACTCATGAAAATTGTAACCGCTCGTCTGAATGAAAAAGACCTCAACACCGTTCGCGCAATTGCGCCTGACGTCGATTTTGTCGTGACCACAACACGGGAAGATATGTTACGCGAAATCGAAGATGCCGATGCTCTTTTCGGACATGGGGCGACGCCTGAACTGATTCGTCGTGCAAAAAGACTCCGCTGGATTCAAACCGGGAACGTCGGCGTGGAAGGGATGATGTTTCCGGAATTGATCGACAGTGATATTGTTCTCGCAAATGCGAGAGGTACAACTGCAATCAACATCGCCGAGCATGTTATGGCGTTGGTTCTCGCTTTCGCCCGAACCATCCATACGCTTGTCAAACGTCAAACGGAGAAGGTCTGGGAACGGCGTGCAAATTTGCCCGTTCTTGAAATCGCCGGAGAAACGCTCGGCATCCTCGGTCTGGGGAGCATCGGTCTACAGACCGCAAAGCGGGCGCACGCTTTTGATATGCGTCTCCTCGCTGTCGATCCAACGCAGACGGAGAAGCCAGATTACGTCGAATCGCTCTGGAAAACAGATCGGCTACACGATATGTTGCGCCAATCTGATTTTGTCGCAATCTGCTGTCCTTTGACGCCGGAAACGCAGGGCATGATGGGGGCCGCTGAATTCCGTGCGATGAAGCCAACAGCGTTTTTAATCAACATCGCCCGGGGAAAGATTGTCGATGAAACTGCATTGATTAAAGCATTACAAGCTGGAGAAATCGCTGGTGCTGGACTCGACGCCACCGATCCGGAGCCGGTAGCGCAGGATAACCCGTTGTGGGAAATGGATAA
Source organism: Candidatus Poribacteria bacterium (assembly GCA_027296925.1). Classification (GTDB taxonomy): domain Bacteria; phylum Poribacteria; class WGA-4E; order WGA-4E; family PCPOR2b; genus JAPUIP01. The sequence continues at coordinate 2,563 of JAPUIP010000382.1, forward strand.
CGTGATTATTACACCACATAACGCCGGCCAATCTCCGAAAGCACCGAGGCGCGTGTTTGAACT
>JAPUIP010000383.1 GCA_027296925.1 Candidatus Poribacteria bacterium
TTGGTGTCGGTCCCAGCATCGTCGTTGTCGATGCAGGCGTTGCGAGGACTCTGACAACAGAAACAGCAAAAAGCGATGTCTATGCGTTTACTTTTGGTCAAAAAGGTTTGATGGCTGGCCTGGGACTACAAGGAACGAAAGTTACAAGGTTGAATAAATAGTGACCTGCCCCCAAGCCAACCTCTGACGGTTGATACTCGCGCGAACTAGCGCGTCCGATGTCTACATTTGTCTTGCTCTTAACAGAACAAGGCGCCGGGCCCGTACGACCGTAATATTATTGCCGCTTTTTCAGGTTGGCGCTGAATTGATCAGCCCAGGCTTCGAACGCCTTTCTGGCGTCGTCCCAAGAATCGAATGTGCCGTCGCCCAGCGACTTTGTGCCGGCGCGCCGATCTACACCCGCCGCCAGTAGCGCTCCGGTCTCGGCATCCCGCACTTCACCCTCTGCACTCGCCTCCCCGACAAAGCCGGCAGTGTCGGACCCCATGGTCACGATAGTCTGGAGCAATCTGGCTTGAGGGATATAGGTTGAGATGGTATCGAGTGTCGGGTTCGATTCCTGAGCGTCTGTAAGAGCGACGCGAACACGCATGGTTCCCGGACCTGCCTCCTTTACGATCCTATAATCCTCACCGAGCTTCTTCACGATCGCAGCATGGAATTCATTTGCAAGCTGCTGACGTTCTTTCGGAGAGACATTATTAAGGTTGGAGCCCGCACCAAGCCAGACGGTGACGGGATCTACAATGACCTTGTCATAGGCAGAAAAATTCGTGTTTTGATCCCAGTATACGAGGCTCGCTTCCCCTTCCCCGCCCTGCTTCAAGATCGAATAATCTTCGAGAAATCCCGATTTCTTGACCTCGTCAACCCTTACGGTTGACTCCCCCATCGGACTTTGGCTGGCACAACTGACAAGCAGAAGCAGGCACAAGAATGCGCCCAATGATTTAAAATTCATAACAATTGCCTCCCTAATTTGAGGTTGTTTATGAAACGATTATACCTCTATGGAATAGTATTTTTGCACACCTTGTCAAACTGCTTTATCCATAAACGAATGTCAGGGTAAGGTGGGGCGACGTATCCTGGCGATGATTGAGTCGCCATTTTCCACGAAGAAGGGATACGCCATGAACGCCATGAAAGAGGGTACCGTGTCCAGCTTCGCCAACCAGGGACATTTTCAGAGGAACCATTGACAGAGGTTTTACGCCTTGGCGCGCGGCGTCGTCTGACGCAGGCGGTAGAGATGGAGGTGGCGGCTTTCTTCGAGGAGTACGCGGATCTGACGGATGAGTCGTGACGGGATTGTTCCGTCAGTCGGATTTTGACCGTCCAGACGACGGGCGGCCAGAAGCCAAAGATCTCATACACCTTTTCGTCGAAGCGCCGATACTGTCACATTTCCGCCGAACTCAGGGCCAACCTGGGAATGTCGTCTGAATAAGCAACTAAAATGAAAGGGAAGGCTCAAATGATTGAAATATTCCCCGTACGTCAATTCGTATGCTTGCCTCGTACCGTCAGGCTAGCAGCGGTATTGACCGGCTCCTTTATCGTTTTTCATGGCCCACCGTCATTGGCAGCCGAGTCTTACGAAAACCCGCCCACGTTCAGGGCCTCACAAATTCTGCCTCCTTATCTTCTATCAGGTCCATCTCACCGCGTTTTGGAAGAGGTGCAAAATGATGGATATGTGAATCGCTATGTCATCGAATCAAAGTACGGCAAATTTACAGGGATAACGACGACCATATTGCGAAAGCGAATCGGCGAAATATACGCTTTGGATGCCATGGATAAGGTAGCCAAAACAACGGTTTTCAAGGATTCTGCTGTGGAAGCCGCGGAGGACGTTTGGGTTGGGATAAAGAACTTGGTTACGTCACCGGTGGATTCCGTATCCGGTGCCGTGTCTGGGGTTGGGCGTGTATTCACCCGCGTTGGCGAGCACTTGTTCGGCAGCAAACGCAGCGAAGCAGAGGACAATCGGCTTAAAGCATTGATCGGTTTCTCAAAAACCAAGCGAGAATATGCCGATGATTTCGGCGTTGATGTGTACTCGAAAAACGCCGTTTTGCAGGACCACCTGAACTCGATTTCCTGGACCGGATATACCGGTGGCATCAGTATTGCGGGCGTGATGTCAGCCGTGCCGGGCGGGGCAGGAATTCTCGTATCCACATCGGGCGGCACCCGATTGATGAATGAAGTTTACCGAACGACGGCACCGGTGGATCTACGCCGCATGAACCGGGAAAAGTTAGCAAAAATGGGCATAAATGAAACCGTGGCGGAACTCTTCATAGACAATACCATTTTCTCACCAAGACAACAGACGGACCTAGTCTTTGCATTAGAAGAAATGGAAGGCGTGGGTAATCGTGAAGCGTTCGCAAAGTTCGCGATTTTGACCAATAGTGACGATGTAGCGACCTTCCGCCAACGAATGGCTCAGATGTACGCGGCTTATCATAAATCCGTGGCGCCGCTGGATCGTTTCATCCTGTTGGGTAAAGATTTGCCCATCAAGAATATGAACATCGCTCGAACAAGGTCGGGAATTGCGGTGTTTCTTGCCCCACTGGATTACTTGGTTTGGACAGAAAATATGGCGCGAATATTTTATGCGATCGACAGCGCCGTGGGTTCCCAAACAGGGATCAAAGGGAAAGAGCTCTGGCTTGCAGGCAACCTTTCACCTACGGCCCGCCAACAGATCGAAAATGCTGGGTGGCGTGTGAACGTCAATGCAGAGGTCGGTCTCCTGGGTGAACAAGAGGGCATGAAGGAAAGCCTCTCATACAATTGATCCGTCTATGCCCCCAGCAACCCTATACGATCTCTTGGTATTGTTGTGGGTATGGGAAAACCAAAACCCTGTAAAATTCAAGCTTGGGATTTCGCACTTGGGTACTACGAAGGAAAATGGCCATTATGCTCATCATATTTGTAGTTTTCCTTAGGGTATTTACTCCCCGTGCGCTCGCGTCCTTTTCATTGCTGATCTTGGTGGCCGGCTGCGGCAGCATCGCGAAAGGGATTGCCGAAGCGGTGTTGGAGAGGAGCGAGAAAGAAGATACGCGCGCGTGTCATATCGAGGGTCCCGCATCACAGGGTCTGGAAGCCCTTCTGCGTGATCAGGAAGCGTCGCGTGTTGACGGCAAAACGACGCGTACGCTTAAGGTGCTCATGGTGCATGGAATTGGCCGACACCTGCCAGGCTATTCAGGCCGCTTGACAGAGCACCTGATGCGCGAACTGGAGCTTCAAGTTCGTGAGGAACGCGACAAGGAGATCACACTCCGGGACCCGGCGCTGGGAGAGGAGTCGTTGGGGGGTCTTAGAATCAGTCGTTTCACCAACAAGGAACGAAGCCGCGAATTGCTTTTCTATGAGCTCACGTGGTCGGAGATTTCGGAGTTGGAAAAGAAAGCCATAGAATTTGATGACTCCCAGGAATACGCCTTCCGCAGAACGGCCCTGAACAATGTAATGAAAAAATTCGTTAATAGTCATATCTCAGATCCATTAATTTATCTTGGTAAGTACCAAATAAAAATCCATACATCAGTACGACAGGCATTCTGCTGGATGACACTGGGTGATTGGGATTATTACCCGTTATCCACCGACAAACCGTGTGATTTTCTCGCTGATTCCCGCAGCCAGCAAATGCTAGAGGATGATTTTGT
>JAPUIP010000384.1 GCA_027296925.1 Candidatus Poribacteria bacterium
ATCGAGCGAGATGCCGGGCAACGCGCGTTTCCAAGCAACCGATGACGGCAGACTGTTTGTCATCTATTACTGTGGTGGGAGAACAGCGGCAGGAGAAGGTATATCGGAAAATCGATTGCTTCAGATTCTTCCGGCCCAGGAGGAGTTTCAGGCGGTGCGCATCGATCTGAAAGAACCGTTCTACACATTCTTCACTGCAACCGAACGTGGCGGTTCTGCGCCGTCAAGGACGATCGATCTATTTGGCGTTGGTCGGGATTCGACCACACTCCGCTATGCACGGGTCAAACTGAGCCCGTCCCAATAGGTGGGAGGTACGAAGCAAAAGGCAAACGTAAGGGGAAAGGAAGAATTCATGAGAGATTCATCACGCTGCGGTGCCATTCTCATTGTCATCGATGGCTGTCGCCCCGACGGCATTCAGGAAGCTGAGACGCCACATATCGATACACTGATTGCACGGGGGGCGTACACTTTTGGCGCGCAAAGCGTTATGCCGTCGTCTACGCTGCCATGTCATACGTCGATGTTTCGTGGCGTGACACCATCGCGGCACGGCATCACGACAAATACGTGGGTGCCCATGGTGCGACCGGTGCCGAGTATTACTGAACTTGCCTCTTCAATGAAGTTGAAAACAGCGTTTATCTATAACTGGGAGCAGCTTCGGGATTTGGCGGCGCCGGGGTCACTGAACTTCTCCTATTTCACCGATAATCTGGATAAGGCGAAAGGGGACGTGACAATCGCACAAGTCGCCGCAGAGCACCTGTGTGCTGAACAGCCTGATTTCTGCTTTGTTTACTTGGGCGTGGTGGATATCGTGGGGCACCGGCACGGCTGGATGTCTGCGGAATATATCGAGCAGATTGGCATCGCTGATCAGGCAATCGGCGTGTTGTTAGCGCGACTCGAAGCCGCGAACCTTTTGGACCGCTACTTGATCCTCGTCCAAAGCGATCACGGCGGCCATGGAAAGAGTCACGGCACAGATCTCCCGGAAGATTTGACAATTCCGTGGATTGCAGCAGGCGGACCTGTAAAATCGGTTGGAGAGATAAAGCAGCCCTTGCGTATCTTTGACACCGCACCTACGCTTGCGCATGCCCTGGACCTGCCGCTTTCGGACGAATGGGAAGGGCAACCGATAACGGACATTTTTTAACCTAGGTCCGAGGAGGAGTCCGCCGATCCAAGCATCAACGCCCCAAGCTGAGCTTCATCTGTTTCAGACGGGCATACAACGCCGACAATCCGTCCGCCGTACATCACAGCGATTCGGTCGCTCAAGTGCATAATCTCCTCCAGATCCGCGGAGATCAGCAGAACGCCCTTGGCTCGATTGCGGGCGTCGATGAGTTGCTGATGCACAAATCGGGCGGCGCTGATATCCAATCCGCGTGTTGGGTGCGCCGCGATGATCAACTCCGGATCGCTCTCCAATTCGCGTGCCACAACAACCTTCTGCTGATTCCCGCCGGAAAGCGTGCGAATTGGCAGATTCACGCCTCCCGTTCGGATCTCATACTTCCCAACCGCATCGTCGGCAAACTCCTGGATAGCCTTCCGTTGCAGCAGCCCACGTCGGCAAAACGGGGGTCGGTTGTGACGTCCGAGAATGAGATTTTCATCGATCCGGTCCTTTAGGCTGATGCCATGCCGGTGCCGGTCGGCCGGAAGATGTACGACACGCCGCCGGCGAATCGCCGCCGGTGAGCGGTTCGCAATCGACTCCCCATGTAACGTCACTTTTCCGCCATCGATACCTCGCAGTCCCGTCAGCACTTCGATTAGCTTGTTCTGTCCGTTGCCCTCCACTCCGGCGATGCCCACGATTTCGCCACCAAAGACGTCGAGTTGTACCCGATCCAACAGCAGCCGTCCATCCACCGCATGAACCGTGACATCCCGCATACGGAGCATCGGTTGATCCACTCCCCCAGCCTCCTTCCCCTCTTCTTGTTGGAGAGAAGACGGGGGGGCGGTCAAGTGTTTCCCGATCATCAACTCGGACAGTTCAGCGAGATCTGTCTGCGCCTTCGGAAGTGACGCCACGGATCTGCCACGGCGCATGACCGTGATCGAATCGGCAATCTCCATCACCTCCCGGAGCTTGTGGGTGATTAGGATGACGCTTTTCCCCTCCGCTTTCAATCCGCGCAGGCAATCGAACAAGCCGGCGACTTCCTGCGGGGCCAGCACCGCCGTTGGCTCATCGAGGATCAAGACCTCTGCGCCGTGATAGAGCGCTTTGAGAATCTCCGCATACTGCTGCCCGCCGATCGGAAGGGATTCCACTTTTGCGTTGGGATGCAGATCAAAATGCAGTTGTTCAGCAAGTGCCGTGATCGTGCGATGCGCCTTCGCCGTGTCAAGGAAGATCTTGAATCGACGTGGTTCTCTTGCGAGGACGATATTCTCCAGTACCGTCAACGCCGGGATGAGTGTGAAGTGTTGCTGCACCATGCCGATGCCGAGTCGGATCGCCGCACGTGGGTTATCGATGCGAACGGGCCGCTCGCGGAAATAGATCTCCCCTTCGTCAGGCTGACAGAGCCCGTAAAGAATCTTCATCAGCGTGGATTTGCCGGCACCGTTTTCGCCAACGATTGCGTGAATTTCTCCACCTTGGAGGGAGAAGTTCGCTTGGTCGTTAGCGACGACTTGCCCGAAGCGTTTGGTGATGCCACACATTTTTATGATAGGTGAAGAATCGGTCATCAGTGAAGTAAACGGTCTGTGGTTATTCCCGCTCGGAAGGCACAACGATCTCTCCGTCGATAATCTGCTTCTTGAGCGCTTCAACTCTCGCCAAAATTTCCTCCGACAACAGTTCGCGATTGTTCTCATCGACGATATACTCAGCGCCACCCTCTTTGAGCCCATATACTTTTGTCCCGCCGGCGAAATCTCCCTCCACAACACTCTGAATCATTTGGTAGACCGACAACTCGACCCCTTTGATAATGCTCGTCAGGACAAGCCCCGGTGCGAGGTGATTCCCGTTCGCATCCACCCAGATGATGTATTTCTGCTTCTCTTTCGCCGCTTCAAGGATGCCCAAGCTGGTCGCGCCCGCTGCTGCAAGAATGACGTCCGCGCCTCTATTGTACTGCGCCAGCGCGAGCTCCTTCCCCTTCGCCGGGTCGCTGAAGGCCTGGGGCGTGACCCCGGCGTAAGAGGCGAACACCTCAACGTCGGGATTGACGGCCTTTGCGCCGGCACGATAGCCCGCCTCAAAGCTGTGCAACAGCGGGATATTCATCCCACCGATAAATCCGATCTTATTCGACTCTGTTTTCAGCGCAGCGATTGCACCGACAAGGTAGGTCCCCTCATGCGCTTTGAAAATCAGCGACGCGATATTTTGCCCTTTCGCTTCGACATCGACGATCGCGAACCTAGCGTCTGGAAACTCGGCGGCCACTCGACTCATCGGTTCTTGAAAGAGGAAACCGACCCCAATGATCAGATCGTATTTCAGGCGAGCCAATTGTCTGAGTGCAAACTCAATATCGGTGCTCTGTCCCGGCGTAATCTCCTTCAGTTCAAGCTGCCACTGATCGACGGCTTTGCGGGCGCCGGCATAGGAGGCATCACAGAATGAGAGATCACCCCGACCGCCGGTGTCGTAAATTAACCCAATCCGTTTGGCTTTCGCGGCATGGACGTTCTGGAGGCTTGATCCGGCGAGTAGAAAAGTGAGTGTCACCAGGATAATGAAGATTCTGAGCAGTTGGCTTTGCATGCTTATTTTATTCCTTTCATCACATCACAATAAATGTCCAGTTGTCATCTTTGAGAAAATTCGATTGTGTCTTCCACCGTCTCGCAATACCCCCTTTATTTTAGCAGCGTTGCAGACAGGAATCAACCCCGAAGTCGATTCGATCTCATTTGCCTTCGCCAAGCAGTCCATGTTATAATTGTAACCTGTCAGCAGTCATCTAGAAGTTCATGTGCGCTAGCCCCTGATAGCTGCACACGCATTCCAACTTAATCTTCTTAAATTCAGAAGAGGGAGCACGTTTTTAATGGCTTACTACATTACCGAAGAATGTGTCGGTTGCATGGCATGTCTGACGAATTGCCCCGTCGATGCAATCACCGGCGACCGCAAAATGCTCCATGTCATAGATCCAGATATATGTATTGACTGTGACGCCTGCGGGATGGTTTGCCCGGTTGAGGCGATTTATGATCAGAATGGAGATGTCTGCAAATTTATCAAACGCCCCAAAGATCGCCCGATTGCGGTCATCTATGAAGAGCTCTGCACGGGGTGCGATTTCTGCGTCCACATCTGTCCGTGGGATTGCCTCGAAGTCAAAGACCCGGAAACCGGCGAGCACGCTGAAAGTTTCTTTGGGATTTGCGAGCTCGTCAAACCCAGAGATTGCGTCGGCTGCAAACTGTGTGAAGAGGTCTGCATCAAAGATGCCATCCGAGTTGAGTCACCGATCCTGGTGGAGTTGCAGGAAGCTGCGGATTAATCGTGATCAAAAGCATGACGGGTTACAGCCGGAACGAGACGAAGACCGATTTCGGTACATTGGTTGTTGAGCTCAAAGCCTGGAACCATCGCTACTGCAACGTCACGGTACGTGTGCCGGATTCCCTGTCCAGATTTGAGTATCAGATCCAAAGCGCCATCCGGAATCGCGTCTCCAGAGGGCAAGTCCAGGCCTCAATCGAGCTGGTCGAAGGAGCCTCCACGTCAACCCAGTACCCTGTTGTCAATATTAAACTGGCAGAGCAGTACTACGAACAACTTTTGCAACTTCAAAAAGCACTTGGGTTTATCGACGAAACTTCAGTGTTTCTTTTAGTTCAACTCCCCGGTGTTTTGACCACCCAGGAAGAGGTATTGGACGAAAAGGAGGTCTGGCTGGCGTTACAACCGCTCCTCGAATCTGCTTTGGACCGACTGGAAACGACCAAGCAGACCGAGGGAGCTGCCATGCTTGAAGAGATCCAGCAGCGACTTCAGTCGATTCAGTTTCTGACGGAAGCGATAGAATCCGCCAGCGCGAATCTGGTGGAAGCAGCTCACGCAAGACTGGAAGCGCGATTGAATGAGCTATTTGAAGGCCGCGTTGAAATCGATCCGGATCGCCTCGCGGTCGAAGCGGGTGTGATTGCCGCCCGTTCAGACATCACAGAAGAGCTTGTTCGGCTTGATAGCCACTGTTCGCAG
>JAPUIP010000385.1 GCA_027296925.1 Candidatus Poribacteria bacterium
CTGGAAAAGACGAAGTCTACGTCGGGCGTATCCGTGAAGATGCTTCGATTGAAAATGGACTCAATCTGTGGGTTGTTGCTGACAACCTGCGCAAAGGGGCGGCCTTGAACGCCATTCAGATCGTCGAAATTTTGGCGCAAAGCAATGTGTGATCATGCTGCATCATCACGGCGGCTGTGTGAATTTAGGAGCATGACTCGGAACTGAAACAGTAACCCACACGAAATCAAGGAAGGCGCTATGAAATACCGCTACGCCGAAATGATCTGGTATGAAACCAAGGAGGCAGCCGAACAGGACCGCGTCGCTGTGCTTCCCGTGGCGACCTATGAGGACCATGGGCCACATCTCCCTGTGGATACGGACGTCGTGCTTTGCACGGGGATTTGCGAACGTGCCGTGGCACGCATCCCATCGGAGGCCGTCCTCGCGCCGCCGGTGCCGCACGGCTACAGCCCGCATCACATGGATTTTCACGGAACGCTTACCATCGGTTGGGATACCTTCATCCGATACGTCAGAGATGTCTGTTGTAGCCTTGCCTATCACGGTTTCAAGCGAATCCTCATTGTCAACGGTCACGGCAGCAATACGTCGCCACTTGACCTCGCCGCGCGATTATCGAATATCGAGTATGAGGGCAAGATCCTTTGCGCATTGGTCAATCACTGGGATGTTCGCAAGGTGAAGGAAGTTGGCAAGACCCTTCGGGACTCCGATTACGGCGGCACATCGCACGGGGGCGAATATGAAACCTCTCTCTATCTCGCCTTAAAACCGGAGCTTGTCGATATGAGCAGAGCGGTCGATGAGAGATCCCCACTGCCACCGAGTTTCAAGACCGACCTCCTTGCGGGCACCCACCCCGAAGGTTCGGCGGCGCGTCTGATACCGTACTGGAGTTCGCAGACGGCGAGTGGCGTGCTGGGGGATGCGACCAAAGCGACAAAGGAAAAAGGGGAGCAGTTCCTGGAGGCGGCGACTGAAGGGCTCATTGAACTGATTCGAGAATTGCGGGCGACAGAGATTCCGCCACGCCGGGATCAACATGAACATCATGCCGTCAGGAAAACCGCATGGACCTGAAAACAAGGGAAACCATCCAGTGGGAACGCATGTTGCCGGAGGAATTCCGCGCGGCGTTTAATCGATTGCCTGTGGTGTATCTGCCGCTCGGTACTGTGGAGTGGCATGGCGAACATAACGCGCTTGGACTCGATTCCCTGAAGGCCCATGCGCTCTGTGTCACCGCGGCAAGACAATCCGGCGGGATTGTTCATCCACCGCTTTACGGCGGGATGGGTGGTTTGCACAAGCCCGCAACAATTCGGATGGAGCCAGAAGATACATGGGATAATCACCTGTTGCGTCCCTGGCTGGAAAAGTTTTGTGGCGAATGCCATCGACTCGGGTTCAAAGCCATCATCATGCTCACTGGTCATTACGGTCATAACCAGCAGATCGTTGTGCGCGAGGTCGGCGCACGCATGACGGAACGCCTGCAGAGCCCTGTACTTGGCACGCCGGAGTATTGGCTTGCCCTCGATGTCGGATACCTCGGCGACCATGCGGGGATTGGGGAGACCTCATTGTTGTGGCACCTCGAACCAGATCTCGTTGCAATCGAGCGCATCAAGAACGATCCGGATTACGGAAAGGATGGCCATATCGAAGCGGGGTCATCGCCGGAATTGGGAAAGAAGTACGCCGACACGATTACCGATCGGTTGGCAAAACTTGCCCAGGCCATGCCGACGTGGGATTTTGCAACGCGTTCGGCTTTCGTCCGCGCTGAACGGGCGCTCGTCTCGGCGCAGGTGCGCGGCTGGCGTACCGATCAACCCTGGGCGGCATGGCGCAAACTCCGGACGCCGCCGTTTACGGATTACGGTCGGTTGCTCGTTGCGGAACGTTTTGATGAGATTGAGGCGTTCGCGGAGAAGTTGGTCGATGGCGAGATTGAAACATCGAGTTGACATGAATCTGCTCCCGCGAAATATCGGCCATTGGATAGAGGTAGTGAAATGGATAATCCGCTGAAACATATCTACAATGCCTGCGACCCGTATAAACCGGCGACCGCCGAATATTACGTTGATTGCGCCGAGGCGAGAGGTAGCAGTACATTAACGCAAGAGTACCAGCGTCACCTCGCGCTGGCAAACGATTATCTTTGTTTCCTCTTCTCAGGACACATCGGCTGTGGCAAATCTTCAGAACTGGAACAGTTGCGCCGCGTCCTTGAACAGCCTGAACCGCCCTATGAACGCTACTTTCCTATTCTGCTCAATGTCAGCGACTACCTCGACGACTACGACGCCGACATGACAGACCTTCTACTTGCGATTGTCAGCGAACTGGCTGACACGCTACGCGAGAAGGTCGACATCGAACTGGAGGATAACTACTTCCTCAGCCGACTGAACGAGATTAAGGAATTTTTCCTCAGCGAAGTTGAGCTCAAGGAATTCGAACTGTCGCTGAAAGTCGCAAAAGTGAAAATCCAGCGGCTCAAGCGAGACCCCGACGCCCGGCAGCGAGTCCGTGACGCATTGAAGCCGAAGCTGTCCACCATGTTGGAGGAGATTAATCTGCTCTTCGACAAGGCGCGATTGGCGGTTAAAAAGGCATCGCTTCAGGCGGGTGAGCGTCCCTACACCGATCTCGTATTGATTCTCGATAATCTGGAGAAGATTCGGGGCTTTGCGAATAAAGAGGAGGGGCTGGAATCGCAGCGAGAACTGTTTCTGGAACGTGCGCCGCAGTTGACGGGAATGCAGGTGCATGTCATTTACACAGTGCCGCTACGCCTCGTGCGTGCCGACGGCCCCCAGTTGGGCATGCGTTATGACAGCGATCCGTTTGTGCTGCCAATGGTCAAGGTCATTGAACGCGGTACCCGTGCCCCATTCTCGACGGGGGTGGAATGCATGCGTGGACTGTTGGCAAGGCGACTCGGTGATCTCGCATTAGGAGAAGCCTTCGAGCCTGACGCATTGGAATTTCTGCTGACGTATAGCGGTGGGCATGTGCGCAATCTGATGACCTTTGTCCAGACCGCCTGTACCTACGCCGAGGGCATTCCCATTCCGCTCAGAGCCGCGCACCGCGCGATTCAGCAGACCGTTCGCACCTACAGCACCGCGATTCCCGAACACCACTGGGGGAAGTTGGCAGAGCTTGATCGCTCGGCGGACCAGATGATTCCAGGCGGCGGCCCGGACTATTTGACGATGCTGGAAAACCTCAGCGTCCTCGAATATATCAACGGCGGCGATGAAGATCCATTCGCCGTTGCCGAGCCGTGGTACGCTGTCAATCCGATTGTGCGCGAATTGCAAAAGTTCAGGGCGTCTGCGGAAAAGCCCCGAAGCTAAGCCTTCAGGTAAGATGCCATTGACAACAACGCCTTCGAGAAAGGGGGAACCAGGATGTCCACCGTAGAGATGCCCGGAAGGGTGACTGTCGAACACTTGCTCCGTGTGGTTAAGAAATTATCCCCGGCTGAGTTGCGAGAATTCAGGCAACAATTTGAAGCGTGGCAGAAGCAGAATGAAGTCGAGGTGGAAGCGGCGTTGTTAGCGTCCATAGAAGAAAATTCCCGACTGCCCGAAAAAAAACATAGACGCTATGAGCAGTTACGTCGCAAATGTGAGGATAAGACGCTGACCGAACGCGAACTTGCGGAGTATCAGTCCTTGCTCCAACAGTTGGAAGCACAAAACGTCAAGCGCATCGAAGTGCTCAGCGCCCTAGCGCAACGGCGCGGAACAACATTACGAGGCATCATGGCAGAACTCGGCCTGAAAGGCACAGACGATGCGTTCTGAGCGTATTCCTGCTGCTCTGCGCCGCCAAGTGCGCGAGCGTGCCCAAGGGCTTTGCGAATACTGCTACTGCCCTGTCGATTTCACCAACGCCGCCTTTCACTGTGAACACATCCGCCCTCGCGATGCCGGCGGCGAAACAACGTTGGACAATCTGGCGTGGTCGTGCCCACGGTGCAATGCTCACAAATACACCAAGACTCACGCCCGCGACGCCCAGACGGGACGTCGAGTCTCGCTTTTTAACCCGCGTCGCCAGCGTTGGTCGAGGCACTTTACGTGGAGCGAAGACTTCATGTTTATCATTGGGCGCACCGCAACAGGCCGAACAACCGTAGAAGCACTGCACCTAAACCGGGCCGAACTGCTCAACTTGCGACGAGTACTCCATGCTGTCGGCGAGCACCCACCGACCTGAAACTTTGGCAACGAATAACGAACGGGATTTCGCCCCGACTTTTTGATGAAACCTTACTTTCATTAGCACGGAGCTTTAGATCCGTGCCATTTTCAGGGAGTATTTGCATCATGAGCAATGATGCTTTCGCAATCTCTGAACCATTTGAGCCAACGGCGTTGGATGAGCAGACCGAATTGCGGACCTTGGCACGTGCGCTGGAGTTTGCTCAGGGGTTTAAGCTTTTATTCGCCCGATGCAACCAGCGTGACCAACGGCTACGCATCGTCAATGCCCTTCGAAAGCGAATCCCGCAATTCACGGTGCAGGAGATTCATTTCGACGAACCGATTGATCATCTGCTCGATGCGTTGCGCGAACGTCTTGTGCAACCACCGCCTGATGTTGTGTTTGTCTCCGGGCTGGAATACTCGCTCCCGACCGCCGCCGATGCCCACGAGACACCGTTCGTCGCAAGCCTCAACGCCGCCCGTAATTCCTTTCCGCAAATCCTGCCATGTCCGCTTGTGTTGTGGATGCCCGAATACGTCCTCGCTGCTATCATGCGTGGCGCGCCGGACTTCTTCTCTATCCGTTCAGGGGTTTACTACTTTGCTGCCACGCCTCGGGAGACTGCCGCCTTCGCCGAATCTCTGACAGCAGGTGAGGAATGGCAAGCAGCAAACCTAACTTTCGCGGAGAAGCAGGAGCGCATCGGCGCTATTGAGAACCTGATTGCGGACTACTACGCCCTGCCTTCTGCGCACCGGAACAATCGCGCCGAGGCGCATTTGCTCAAGCGGCTGGGAAACCTCTACTGGACGTTGGGAGGATGGACGAAAGCAGAGAGATGTTATCAACAGAGTCTGAAGTTCTACCGGCAGTTCGACGATCGTGCCGGTGAGGGGAGGCTCCTCAATAACCTTGGCGAAGTCTATCGTCGTCAAAGGCGGTGGGAGGAGGCGGAGCAGTGTCATCGGCAAAGCTTAAAAATCAAGCGAGACGTCGGAGATCGCATCGGCGAGGGAATCGCCCTTGGTAATCTCGGTAGTATCTACTCCGGTCAGAAGCAATGGGCGAAGGCAGAGCAGTGGGGGGGGGAGAGCGGGGGGGAATTGAGTGGGG
>JAPUIP010000386.1 GCA_027296925.1 Candidatus Poribacteria bacterium
GTGGCTCCAACTCTCGAGCGGAATGAAAAAATGACACACGGATGATATGATGGATGTTACGAGTTTTTCACTTATGAACCCAGGCGCCTTGAACTGAAGTTCTCCACCCGCGTGGAAGTGAAATGCCCGTTATGGAATCCCGCCTGTGCTGCCTGTGCCGCCTGTGCCGCCTGTCCCGAGCTTCGAGGGGAGCTTCGAGGTAAGCTTCGAGGGAGGGTGCTTGCCCCGAACTTTGAGGGGGCAGCCGACCTGGCTCAAAGCCAAAGTCGTCTGAAGACGACTCAAACGAACAATCCGAGTCCACTTCAGTGGACTTGAGCTATCAGCCCGATCTTTAGATCAGGGCTAAGTGAAAAAGTCGTATGGATGTCTGAAAATCCCAAAGATTGTTCGGCAAAATTAAAATGCAGGATCAAGTTTCGCTCACGAGAGATTTGATTCGCTATAGAGAGACTGTCGTGGATAAATCGAGTATCAATGTGGGGCTACTTGGCTGGGGCACAGTCGGAACGGGTGTTTCCAAGATTCTGCTCAATCAGAGCAATCTGATTCTCCAAAACACCGGACTCCAGCTTAAACTGATCAAAATTGCCAAACGAACGTTACCGGACTCCCGTCCCGGCGTACAATTGCCCGCGGATTGTCTGACGAATAGCCCGGCTGAAGTCGTCGAAAATCCGGAAATTGATATTGTCGTGGAATTGATGGGGGGGATAGATGACGCGCGGCGCCTCGTCACCCAAGCAATTCGCAATGGGAAACACATTGTGACGGCGAACAAGGCGTTGCTGGCGGAACACGGATTCGAGCTGTTTCAACTCGCGGCGAAACATAATGTCAGCCTTAACTTTGAGGGCAGCACGGCGGGAGGCATTCCAATTATCAAAACCCTCCGAGAGAGTTTCGCCGCAAACCGCATCCACGCCATTTATGGTATCATTAACGGCACGTGCAACTACATCCTGACGGAGATGCACGAAAGCGAAGTCGATTTTGCGGAAGTGCTAAAAGATGCCCAGGCAAAAGGTTACGCCGAAGCCGATCCGACATTTGACGTCGAAGGGATCGATGCCGCGCACAAGTTGACCTTGCTCACCTCGCTCGCCTATGGATTTGCTATCCCGATGGAGCAAGTTTACATTGAAGGCATCACCCAAATTAGCCAAAAGGAGATTCAGTACGCGCGTGAACTTGGGTACGTGATCAAGCTTCTCGCCATTGCGAAGCTTAACGCTGATAGGGTCGAGGTTCGTGTTCATCCAACGATGTTGCCGACGCGAAGTATGCTTGCCAACGTTGGCGGTGCATTCAATGCCATCTGTGTCATCGGTGATGCGGTGGGACCAACGCTTTTCTACGGACAAGGCGCCGGTGAAATGCCAACGGCGAGCGCGGTTGTTGCGGACATTATTGATGCAGCAAAATCCATTAGCGGAAGATTGCAGTCTCAAGTTCCGCGTGGCTGGCTTTCCGAATCACAGACCGATATTTCTCTTTGTCCCATTGATCATATTGAAACCCGTTACTATGTCCGTCTGGTTGTTCTGGATCAGCCGGGGGTGTTAGCCCAGATCAGCAGTATCCTAGGGCAATACCGCATCAGCATTGCATCTGTGATTCAGAAGGAACGCCATGAAGTCGATACCGCATCTATTGTCATCGTGACCCACAAAGCCGTTGAAAAGAACATGCAATTGGCGATTCAAGAAATCGATAAACTTGCGGTTGTCAGAGGTGCCAGCCAATTGATTCGGATTGAAGAGGAAGTTGATTTTTAAAGAGCAGGCACACAGACGTGGAAATCATCGTTCAAAAATTCGGTGGAAGTTCTGTCGCAGATGCGGGCAAAATCAGAAATGTCGCCAAGCGCGTGGTTCGGACGCATGAGGCAGGACATCCGGTTGTCGTCGTGGTGTCCGCGATGGGAGATACGACAGACCGCCTGACTCAACTTGCTGGTGAGATTTCTGCGAATCCCCCGGAACGTGAGCTTGATATGCTACTGTCCACGGGGGAACAAGTCTCCATTGCGTTGCTTGCAATGGCAGTGTCGGAGCTTGGATATCAGGCGATCTCGCTCACGGGAACGCAGGTCGGTATTATGACCGATGGCTTTTATAGCAATGCCCGAATTAAAAGCATCAATGAAGCGCGCATTCTGTCGGAACTCGATCAGGGGAAAATCGTCATTTTAGCCGGCTTTCAGGGAGTGACCATCGATAACGAAATTACAACGCTTGGGCGCGGTGCCTCCGACACCACTGCTGTGGCGATTGCTGCGACGCTTGGCGCCGATCGCTGTGACATTTATACCGATGTGGACGGCGTCTATACCGCAGATCCGTGCATTGTCCCAAACGCCCGGAAGCTCAACCAGATCACGTATGATGAAATGCTTGAGATGGCGCGGTTGGGTGCGAGGGTTTTACACTCCCGATCCGTTGAACTCGCGAAGAAATTCAATGTCCACCTATGTGTTCGATCTAGCTTCAGCGAAGCTGAGGGTACAATCGTTGTAAAGGAACAAGAGATGATAGAGGAAGTTGTTGTCAGCGGTGTGACGTCGGATAAGGATCAGGCAAAGGTATCGCTGCTCGGTGTGCCAGACAAGCCGGGAATCGCGGCGCGCATTTTTCAAGAACTGGCTGACGCGGGTATTAACATCGATATGATCATTCAGAACGCAAGCCAGCAGGGCGCCACCGACATTTCGTTTACCGTTACTAAGAAAGACTTGGACACAACCCTCAAAACAACTGAACAACTGAAAACCAAAATTGGTTGCCAAAGCATCAGCACGGACCACAACATTGGGAAAATTTCGGCCGTTGGCATCGGCATGAAAAGCCATACGGGCATCGCGGCTCGCATGTTCCGCGCCCTCGCCGATGAAGGCATTAATATTCAGATGATTAGCACGTCGGAGATCAAGATTTCTTGCGTCATTGACGAAGAACAGACCGAACGCGCGGTTCGTGCCGTTCACGATAAATTTGAACTCGGAGGCGCTTCTTCATGAAAACACTCGAGTTTATCGTTCAAAAACTTCCTGAAGGCCAACTCGATCGCCACGAGGTGATGGTGTTGCCAGCGGATATTGATTTAGAACTGGAAGATGTTCGGTTTATCGGGTTCATCCATGGCGGGCTTCAACTCTTACGCCAGGGTCAGGATGTTTATGCGACAGGCAACTTTTCAGCGTCGATTGAGTTACCGTGTCGTCGGTGTGGGGAATCGTTTGAGACCCATTTTGAAGCAGAGATTGAAATCCAATTTTATCCGACAGATGAGGCGCCCCCCACAGATTCGGTTCTGATGGACACCGGAGAAAGGTATTATTCAGGAAGTACAATTGACCTCTCCGAGGACGTTCGTCAGGTGGTTGTACTCGAAACGCCAACCTGGTTACTCTGCTCGGAATCGTGTAAGGGGCTATGCACTCAGTGCGGAGAGAATCTCAACGTAACCGACTGTGGTTGTCATATCGCCGAAGAAAAGTTCTCACCATTTGCGGCTTTGGCGGATCTGTTCAATGAATCTGACCACGCCGTTGGAAATGGTTCCGAAGATCTGAAAAACAGGCAGCAAGCAAAATTGTACGGATAAGCCGATAAATCTGTGAAAAGGAGGTGAGTTCTGCTTCCTAGCGAACTCAATACAAAGAGATGGCACATCCAAAACATCGAACTTCAAAATCAAAAAAACGTATGCGAAGAAGCCACCACGCCCTCACGAGCAAATTTGTCTCAATATGTTCCCACTGTTCCGAAACAATCCTGTCTCATCGTGTTTGCCCAAGCTGCGGATACTACAAAGGACGAGCAGTGACACAAGTGGTTGAAGAAGCCTAATCCAGTTGGCACAGCCAATCTCCAGTGCGCATCCCAATTGCGCTGTTGAATAACGTATGACATAGAAAAGGAGCGCTTCCATCATGGCTCGATATGCGGCAATCACTGGGACCGGTTCATATCTCCCTGAAAAAATTCTAACAAACTTCGATCTGGAAAAGATAGTCGATACGAATGACGAGTGGATTCGACAGCGCACGGGTATCGTCGAACGGCGTATCGCTGAACCGGATATGGCGACTTCGGATTTATGTGTGCGAGCTGCCCGTCAAGCCATCAAGATGGCTGAGATTGATCCGCTTGACATCGACATGATCATGGTTTGTACGGTGACCCCTGACTCGTTTTTTCCCTCAACCGCATGTTATGTGCAACAAGGGATCGGTGCCAAAAACGCCTACGCTTTTGATCTTTCAGCGGCTTGTGCGGGATTTATATATGGACTGGATCTGGCCGATGGGATGATTCGGTCCGGACGGTATCAAACGATTTTAGTGATAGGTGGGGAAGTCTTCAATAAAATTATCGACTGGACAGACCGAAATACCTGCGTTCTGTTTGGTGACGCGGCAGGTGCGGCAATTGTGCAGGGAACTGATGCGGCGAAGGGGATTTTAGCCTCCTATGTTGGATCCGATGGCGATTACGCCGATGTCGATTTGCTGGGGATGCCTGCCGGCGGCTCACGTCTTCCAGCCAGCCATGAAACGGTTGATCAGAAGCTCCACACCATCAAAATGCGAGGGCGAGAAGTTTTCAAACTGGGTGTCCGGATTATGCCAGAAGCCGCCCAACGTGTGTTAGATTTGGCGGGGGTGACCATTGATGATATAGATCTCTTCATCCCCCACCAGGCGAATGCCCGTATTATTGAGGCTGTCAGGGATCGGCTTGGGTTTGATCCGGAAAAAGTGTACGTCAATGTTGACAAGTACGGCAATACTTCCGCCGCAACCACAATCATCGCGCTCGACGAAGCCATTCGTGAAGGGCGGGCAAAAACCGGTGATTTGATTCTTATGGTGACGTTCGGCGCCGGACTGACGTGGGGAAGCACCGTGATTCGGCTCTAAATGAGCCGGTGAATCGAGAACGCTTACGGATCATGCTTCATGGTTGATATAATCGAACTTGCTTTTATCTTTCCGGGTCAAGGTTCACAGAAAGTCGGAATGGGCCTAGAACTTGCCCAGACGTATCCCGTTGCTCGTGCGACCTTCGAAGAAGCCGATTCTGTTGTAGATCGGCGGTTGAGCCAGCTCTGCTTCGATGGACCGGAGGAAGCGCTGAAGCAGACGGAGAATACCCAACTGGCAATCTTGACCTGTAGTGTTGCGACGTTGCGGGTTTTGGCTGAACTGGGCGTTTCACCGACCATCGTTGCTGGACATAGCTTAGGAGAATATTCCGCACTTGTTGCGGCTGAGTCTCTGAATTTTTCAGACGCGCTGAAACTGGTCGAACACCGGGCGCGGTCGATGGCAGAGGCCTCCCGACGGCAGGATTGCACGATGGCGGCAATCTTGGGGTTGGACGCAAACACGTTGCAGGCGTTTTGTGAAGCGGCACACGCAGATGGCGTTGTTGAAATTGCAAATTACAACTGTCCGGGACAATTGATCGTTTCTGGGGAGACCGTCGCCGTCAAGCTGGTGATGGAAAGCGCGAAAACGGCTGGCGCCAGGCGTTCCCAATTACTTCCCGTCAGCGGTGCGTTCCATTCGTCTCTGATGAATCCAGCCAGAGATAGCCTTCAATCCGTAATCGACGACTTCCCATTTAAGGCTCCGCAAACGCGGGTGGTCGCGAATGTAACGGGTGATTTCGTGCAAACCGCCGATGAAATTCGCCGCTTACTGGTAGCGCAGGTGACCTCTCCTGTTCAATGGGAACAATCGATTCGCACAATCGGCGAGGCCGGCATCTCTCATTTTGTGGAGGTTGGTCCCGGACGTGTGCTTTCCGGACTGGTACGCCGTATCCTTCGAGGGGCAACCTGCCTCAATGTTGAAGATGTCAAAAGCCTTGAGGCAACGATAGAAGCCG
>JAPUIP010000387.1 GCA_027296925.1 Candidatus Poribacteria bacterium
CTGGTCTATTTCCAGTTCTCAAGTGTCCTCGAAGGTGGTGAGCGCCGAGGACACCTGGCTCGTGACTCCGAATCTTCCTGAAACGAAATCGCATCCGAGCAATCCAGATCGCCTTCCACTGCTTATAGAAGTGAGGGATACATGGAACTGACTGAACAACAAGTACAGCAATATCAGGACAGCGGGTACACCGTCGTGCGCGGGCTGATTTCACCCGAAGAAGCGTCCTGCGTACGGAACCGGCTGATGGATCTGCTGGAGGGAGACCACGATTGGCCCGATAACCACTTTCAGATACTCGATCCGTCCAAATGCCGGAATAGCAATGGCGGGTTCGTTCCGATTGGCGTGCAGCGCCCCGCCATGCGCGAAGGGGTTTTCGAGGACATCGCTGATCACCCAAACCTGCAAAGCGCAATGGCGCAACTTCTGGGCGGTCTCGTCAAACGCTTCACCGATCAAGCCCTGATCAAGAATCCCGCCATCAGTGGTCAATCCTTTTACCACCAGGATTCGTACTATTGGCATTTAGCGCCTAAACAGGGCTGTAACTCGTGGATCGCTCTGGATGAGGTAGAGCGAGAGGGGTCTGCGCTGGCGATCCTGCCCGGCACACACGAATCGTGGACGCTGATCGAGCATGAGGGATACTACGACGAGCCGAGCTTCCACACCGCCCGAGGCGGCGAAGCGTTCAAGCGGTGGCGCATTCCAGTCGACCAAATCGACTTTTCGCGGGAAGTGCTGCTGCCCATGTCGCCGGGGGATGCGGCGTTCTTCACGAACTATACCTGGCATCGCTCCGAGCCCAACGACTCCGGTAGTTACAAGTGCGCCTACGCCATCGCGTATCAGTTGCGCGAAAACTCAGGAGATAGAGATCGAAGATGATACCTTTTCCACCGAAAGACGGCGTTCGCTTTATTAAGAACCTCATGATTCCGATGTCAGACGGTGTGCGGTTAGCGATGGATATGCACGTTCCGGCTGGTGAAGATTGGGGGCAAACGCCACGTCCGCTGATCCTCGAATACATCCCATATCGCAAAGACGACACCGCTCCGTATTCCGGCTATCATAACTATTTTGCGCAACACGGGTTCATTGGTGCGCGGCTGGACTGTCGCGGCACGGGCAGCAGCGAGGGAATCAACACGGACGAATACACGGAAGGCGAACAGCGTGATGGCGTCGAAGCGATTGAATGGCTTGCGCGGCAACCCTGGTGTAGCGGAAAGATTGCGATGTTCGGCGCGTCGTATGGCGGTTTTACGTCGGTTCAAATTGCCGCGCTTCGTCCACCGCACCTCACGACGATTATCCCGATGTATTTCACGGACGACCGCTACACCGACGATTGTCACTATCGCGGCGGTGCCTTGCGTTGCTACTACGACATCGGCGCCTACGGTTGCTCGATGATCGGGATGAACGCGATGCCGCCGTACCCCGAATACAGCGGCGACGATTGGGCACGTATCTGGGAGGAACACCTTGAACACAATACACCCTATCTGCTGAAATGGTTGGACCATCAAATCGATGGTGCGTATTGGCGTCCGGGCAGCTTACGCGGCAGGTACGACCAGATCCAGTGTTCGGTGTTTATGATTGGCGGCTGGCGCGACGGCTACCCCAACCCGCCGGTGCGAACCTTTGAAAATCTCACTGTGCCCAAGAAAGTCTTGATCGGTCCGTGGAACCATTCGCGTCCCGACGGCGCAATCCCCGGTCCACGCATCGACTACCTTCGAGAAGTTGTCCGTTGGTGCGATTATTGGCTCAAGGGGGAGGATAACGGTGTGATGGACGAACCGCCGATTTGCGTCTACATGCAAACCTACGACGAACCGCATGCGGACCGAACCGAGACAAGCGGATACTGGCGCGTGGAAGCATCGTTCTCACCGGCGGACAGTACCGAGAAGACCTATTGGATTGGCGAGGACGCCCAACTTGTCTCGACTCCGGCGACGCCGACGCAACCTTATGATGAATACGACTACCGTCCTACTGTTGGTGTCACCGGTGGGTTGTGGAGCGGGGGCGTTCCGTTCGGGTTGCCGACCGATCAACGCCCCGATGAAATCCACGCGCTCAACTACACAACGGCGTCGCTCGACGAACCGTTGGAAATTCTCGGTGCACCGAAAGTCGTGTTGCATGTCAGTTCCACCGCGCCGGTGATGGCGTTCGTTGCGCGGCTATGCGATGTCGTTCCCGACGGCACGAGCGCTTTGGTGTGCGCCGGTGTGCTGAATGCGACCCGCCGCGAATCCCTCACCGAACCGTCACCGCTTGCTCCGGAAGCGATTTACGAGCTCACCTTTAACCTGGACTGCACCGCTTGGCGCTTTGAACCGGGGCACCGCATCCGTCTGTCGATATGCAGCGCAGATTTCCCGAATCTCTGGCCCACGCCGTATCCAGGCGATAACCGCGTTTATCGAGATGTTGATCGGCCGTCGCGGTTGATTCTGCCGGTCGTGCCGCTGAGAGAATCGGAAAATGGCACGCTGCCAGTTCATGAAGCGACATTTGAGCCATCGAAAATGCCAACCGACGTCTATCAGCTTTCGCCCGACGCAAGGCCCTGGGAGATTGTCCACGACGTTCTCGGTGACCGCACCGGATTGCGAACCCATACACGGGGGACGAGTCGCGTGAGTCCGACGACGGAAGTGACCACCGACGCGCAACTCGAAGTGTGGGCGCATAACCGGGACCCCGCCGATGTTGCCGCGATCGGAAAACATCATCGACAGATTGCCCGAAACGATGGTGAGATCACCGTTGATACCTGCTGCCGTTTCCGCAGCACCGACACCGCGTTCCACGTCACGATTGATTTGCACATCACCGTCAACGATTTGTCGCATCATCAACAGCGGTGGGTCCACACGTTTCCCCGCGTGTTGCTGTAAGGTTGAAAGAGTCATCGAAGGCAATTTTCTGGATTGACGCAAATTGGCGGTTGTAGCTTGACTTTGGTAACTTAGCCCCCCCGGCCCCCAATTCTGGGGGCGTTGCGCGATTCTCCCCCCAGCATTGGGGGGCCGGGGGGCAAGCCACCAGTGGATCCGCCGGTGAGCTCTTTTTAATTTACCAAAGTCAAAGTAGTAAAATGGAGAGCAAACAAACGAAGGACATAACAGTTGATAGGAGTGAAATTTGGGTTGGATCCAATATGCAGTGTTCAGCGCATTCGCCCTGGCCGCTGCCGATTTTTGCGTCAAACTTGCTGTGGGTAAGCTCTCCAACAGTATAGCCGTCTTATTGTACGGAAGCTGCACCTTCCTGACAGGACTCGGCTGGGTGCTGTGGCAGTGGGCCCGTGGTGAACCGCAATACGCCCAGATGTCGGGTATTTTACCGGCGATCGGCGTAGGCATTGCATTTAGCGGTGTGACCTTGGGGCTGTACGCGACCTTTGGTGCGGGGGCGCCAATCTCAATCGGTTCGCCCGTGATTCGGCTTGGCGGAATCTTGCTGGCGAGTTTGGCGGGGCTCGTGGTGCTGAAAGAACCCCTCACGCTGCGATACGTCATTGGCATACTTCTGGTCTGCAGTGGTATGTATCTGATTCTCACAAGATAGCCAACTGCTCTTGATAAAACCTTGAAAAGTTGAATCTTCACCTCAAAAACCATCCGTCACTACTTGAAAATGGAAAGAATTGCAATAGTCAGGAAGATGGTTGACCAACCATCACATGTCAAATGACGCATTCAACGAAATTATAAGGAGAAGCCGATGAAGATTACCGACCTGCGCATACGTGAGCTTCAGGGCACGATGGAACACCCAGAACCATTCTGGGAGGAACGGCTGGTGCGTCCTGTGGATATCTATCCGGCATTCAGAGCACGCGGCGGAAATTACTCCAGCAGCTTGGGTGACGGCCGGTACAAGATGTCCGCTGCATTTCTGGAAATACACACCGATGAAGGTGTGACGGGCATTAGCGGTCCCTTCTCGCACCATCAGGGCTTCATCATTGACACTCAATTGCGGTCGCTGTTGATCGGCGCAGACCCGATCGCGAACGAACTGCTGTGGGATCAGATGTACCGCACCGCCATACACGGGAGGAAGGGCGAGACCATGATGGCGATCAGCGTTGTAGACTGCGGACTCTGGGATATTCGAGGGAAATGGATGGGGCAGCCCGTCTACCGCCTGCTGGGCGGCCCGACCCGAGAAGAGATTCCCACGTACGCCAGCGCGCTGGGTTACTCACTGGAGCCGGAAGCCGTCACTCGGCGGGCCCAAGAAATCGTCGCACAGGGCTACAAAGCCACCAAATGGTTTTTCCGCGACGGACCGTCAGATGGACCGGCGGGCATTGCCCGTAATCTGAGATTAGCTGAGACACTGCGGGAGGCTGTTGGCGAGGACGTCGACGTGATGCTGGACGCCTGGAGCAGTTGGGACGTCCCGTATTCGATCAAGATGGCCGAGCATCTGGCTGCGTACGATATTCATTGGCTGGAGGAGCCGGTGTTAGCCGACAAGCTGGAGAGTTATGTGGAAATCCAGCGCAACTCGCCCATCCTCATTGCCGGTGGCGAGCACGAGTATACCCGATGGGGTTTCCGCTATATCGTCGAAAACAAGGCGATGGACGTCCTCCAGCCCGACATCTACTGGGCCGGTGGCATCAGCGAAGTGGTCAAGATCTGCACGCTGGCGGCGACCTTCGATCTGCCCGTTGTCCCGCACGGTCACTCCTCCCATGCAACTGCGCATGTCATCGCGTCTCAGCCGCCCAATCTTTGTCCCATCCAGGAGTACCTCATCAAGTGGAACATCATCCATCAGTATTTCCTCAAAAACAAGATTGAGCCACAAAACGGCCGCATTCAAGTATCCTGGCTCGATGCGCCCGGTCTCGGTCTGGCGCTGGACGAGGACAAAATCGAGTCTGAGCGAGAACTGAACTGGCGCGATTAGACGCGCATTGAGGACACTCAATCAGTGACAACGGAAGTGACCCAAGCCTTCGCAGATTCAATTCACGAACGTTCAATCCTGACGGTCATCCACGACCATCGCCCAATCGGTGCGGACTTACCGCTAATGATTGCCGGCGGTGTGACCGCAAAAGTCTACCAGATTACTCTTGATGTGGATGTCGATGCGGGCTATGAACCCTCGAAGGATCGAACTGAGGGATGGCTCCGGCTCGCCACTCGCGGGATGGAGACGGCGTTACGCGAAATTGAAGCGCATCAGGGAGACTGTATCCTCGCCAGAACAGCGGGCGATATTTGGGATGCCAAGCGAGATGGACGTGTCGCTATCCTCCTCGGCGCCGAAGGAGCGAGATGGCTCGAAGGGGCACTTGAACCACTCCAGCTGTTTCACCGGCTGGGGCTTCGTGAACTCCAACTGACGTGGGCATTTCCCAATCCGCTTGTGCCTGACGGACACCTCAGCCCTTTCGGACAAGAAGTCGTGGCTGAATGTGAGCGGCTGGGGATTCTGGTTGACCTGACGCACATATCCAGAAATGCTTTCTACGAAGTGATCGACCTTGCCCGTCAGCCCGTCATTGTCTCTCATGGCGCCGCGCAATCGGTCACGACAGACTTAGATGACGACCGCATCCGTGCGCTTGCCTCGACGGGCGGCGTGCTTGGCGTTCATTTTTACACGACTTATCTCGGTCCGAGCCCAAGTCCAGAAGATGTTTTTCAGCAGATTGACTACATTGCCAATTTGGTCGGCATTGATCATGTCGCGCTCGGTGTGGATTTTTTCGCAATCGAAGGGGCATGGCGAGATTTGCAAGTCGCCCAGGGGACAACCGATCTCCGTTGGGCGGTAAAAGATATGAGTGAAATGCACCAAATCACACGCTGCCTCGTCGCGCACGGTTATTCTGAGGAAGACATCGGCAAAGTCCTTGGGGGCAATTTCTGGAGTCGTAGGCAGCAGTAGATTTGACTGATCCAACGCTGTAGCCAACTCACACAGGAGGTCGTGATGTTAACCGAAGCTCAAATCAACGAGTATCGTCAGAACGGGTACACCGTCTATCCGGGTTTCTTGACCCCGGACGAGGTACATCAGTTACT
>JAPUIP010000388.1 GCA_027296925.1 Candidatus Poribacteria bacterium
GCTGATGCTTCTCCCATGTTCTGCAAGCCATCGCTCAACAGAACCAGCCGTTTTTGCCTCGCCTGACCGCCGGCTGGAAGGCTCATCGCCAGTTGGATGGCGCCGGCAAGATTGGTCCCCTCCCGATCAATCGCCAGGTCGGATAAGATGTCGGGGGTTAGGTGGGACTGTTCCACTTTCGGTCGCATGGGCAGACGTACCAAAGCCTGACCGCCGAAGAGGATGAGGCTAAACTCGTCGGTAGGCTTCAGCGCATCAACGGCCCTGTTCATCCGTTCAATGCCCTCCGCCTGCTGTGCAAGCGGCACGCTGTCAGACACATCCAGGAGAAATACGACGGAGAGTATGTCCTCCCGATCTTTACGCTGTAAGCCGGCTAATGCAAGGATCAGGCAGGTTACCGCGCTGAGCCGCAGGAGAAGTGTGACCCATCTTCGCCATTGCGCCGCCTCAACCCGCGTGTGGCGGTTGATGATTAGGAGGATTGGGATGAGACCGAGAAGTAAGAAAAAGAAGGGGGTGCTGATTTGGAGCATAGCGGGCGTTCTGTCATATCATGCCCAGACTTCGGCTAATTTCCGCTTTGCATCATCGCCACCACGCGATCCAGGATGCGATGGGCAACGTCGCGCTTGGAGAGCAACGGCAGTTGTTGGCAGTTACCGGCGTGGTCTATCAGGGTCACAATGTTCGTATCACCTTCAAACCCGGCGCCTTCCGCCAGTACATCGTTTGCCGCGATCAGGTCCAGGTTCTTAGCAACCAACTTCCGCTGGGCGTTTTCTAAGAGATCGCTCGTCTCAGCGGCAAAGCCGACCGTGATCTGGTGCGCCTTTCGCTGTCCAAGCGATTGCGCAATATCGGGATTCTTTTCGAGGGGAATTGTCAGTTGGTCGGTGGTCTTCTTGATCTTTTGGTGAGAAAATGCTTGAGGGCGATAATCCGCCACAGCGGCGGCCATCACCACAATATCCGTTTGATCGAAAACGTCGAGGATTGCTTCCTGCATCTCAAGTGCAGTTTCCACGTTGCGAAGTTCGACGCCCGTGGGCGGTTCCGCCGTCGCCGGTCCGCTGATGAGGATAACCGTTGCGCCACGACGATGCGCCGCCTCAGCAACCGCATATCCCATCTTTCCGCTAGATCTGTTGCTGATGAAACGGACCGGATCGAGATACTCGCGCGTGGGCCCCGCCGTGACGACCACCCGTTTGCCCTGGAGATCTTTGGGGGTTGTCAAGATCTGGGTCATCCGCTCCAGGATGACATCGACCTCGTTCAGCCGTCCGACGCCTTCATACCCACATGCCAGTGCTCCGCTTGCCGGCTCAACGATTTCGATGTCGTGTTCGCGTAACTTTTGGAGGTTCGCCTGCACAAACGGATTCTGATACATGTAGCCGTTCATCGCCGGGGCGATCAGGATGGGGCAGTGGACGGAGACTGCCACTGTGGAGAGTGCGTCATCCGCGATGCCATTTGCCATCTTTCCGACGATATTCGCTGTGGCTGGCACGATTGCCAGGAGATTTGCCCTGTCTGCGAGGTCGATGTGGACGGGCTTCCAGTCGGAGCCAGAGTTGAAGAGATCGAGCAGCACAGGGTTGCGGGAGATAACCTGAAACTGCATCGGTTGGACCAGGCGCGTGGCGTGTTCCGTCATCACCACATGAACGGAAGCCCCTCGCTTGACCAATTGGCTTGCCAAATCGAGTGATTTATGGATGGCGATGCCGCCGGTGACACCCAGGATAATCTCTTGATTTTGGAGTTCCATCTGAAAAATTCCTTTGTAAAGATCGGTGGGCTGCCAGGGGTTGGAATGTGATTCGCCGACTTGCCTATTCTATGGAAAATTCTTGAGAAATCCAGTCCAGCAGCGAACAATCGATCCGGCAACGTTCTGCGGTAATAATATGGCGAATTTGCTCGACGGCTTGCTCTACGCCGTTGTCCGGGTTCACGACGCAGTAGTCATAATCTTTAACGCAAGCAATCTCTGATTCCGCCGTCAGCAAACGTCGTTGCAGCTCGGAATCGGACTCCGTATTGCGGCTGCGAAGGCGTGTTTTCAAAGTCGCGAAGGAGAGGGGCAGAATGAAAATATAGATGCACTTTAGCGAAAGTGCTTTCACTTGCATCGCACCCTTGACGTCGATTTCCAGAAGGAGATCCTTGCCCGATGCGATTGTGGACTCAATTGTGGATTTCAGTGTGCCGTAGTAGTAATCGCCATATTTCGTCCACTCCAAAAAGCCGCCGCGCTGGATGAGGTCTTCAAATTCTGACCGCGGTAAAAAGTCATAATCGACACCATCAGTCTCATTGGGGCGGGGGGGACGGGTCGTTGCGGAAACCGAGTACGCTAACGAGGCATCCGCTTGACAGAGCGCTCTGGCAACGCTGGTTTTTCCGGAGCCGGAGGGCCCCGATATAACAATCAGTAATCCTTGCCGGATGGGTCGATCATTCCACATTCTGAACCAATTCTCGAACCCTTTCGATCTCTGTTTTCATCGAGACACAGTTCGCGGAGATAGCAGATCTCGATGCTTTGGCGGAAATGGTATTGACTTCG
>JAPUIP010000389.1 GCA_027296925.1 Candidatus Poribacteria bacterium
GGATACATCATGGCGCCGCGATTGCCGTCAACTCCAATGATCGGTTGGATTACTTTGGCCGAACGGTCAATATTGCTGCACGCATCCAACCCGAAAGTGTTGGGGGAGATGTCGTGATGATGGCGGATCTCTTTGCCGACCCGGCGATTCAAGAAACCCTCAAGAAGTTTCAATTTGAAATGACACCGTTTCGCACAACGCTCAAGGGAGTTGAAGGAGAGTTTGAATTATGCCGTTTAACGCTTGTCTCAGAATCGGAGTAAGATTCCAAAGAAAGATGTGATTTAACGATGAAAAAAACAGTCGAATTCATTCAATCAATGAAACAAAATGGACAAAAGATTACGATGCTGACGGCGTATGACTACCCGACAGCGCGCATCCTAAATGACGTTGAGGTTGACATGATCCTCGTCGGGGATTCGCTCGGTATGGTCGTTTTGGGCTATGAAGATACTCGATCTATCACGATGGCGGATATGCTCCACCACACGAGAATCGTCGCACGGGGCAACACCGAGTGTTTACTTATCGCGGATCTGCCCTATCGGTCCTATGAAACCCCTGAACAAGCGGTCGAAAACGCACGTCTGTTACGTGATGCGGGCGCAGATGCGGTGAAGCTGGAAGGGAATAAGCCGGAGATCGTGAAGGCGATCATCGACGATGGGATTCCGTTGATGGGGCACGTTGGACTCTTGCCGCAGACCGCAGATCGGTTCCGGGTGTACGGGCGCAAGCGCACCGAAGCCAAGCAGATTGCTGCCGATGCCGGAGCGTTAGAAGACGCTGGATGCTTTGCAACCGTCGTCGAATCTGTGCCGGATGCGCTCGGTATAAAAATCACCAACTCGCTGCGTATCCCCACAATCGGAATCGGGGCTGGGGCCGGATGTGATGGTCAGGTGTTGGTCATTCATGATCTGCTCGGGCTTTTTGACCGTTTCACACCGACATTTGTGAAGCAGTATGCGAACTTGCGGAAAGAGATCATGCGCGCCGTAACGCACTATAAGCTAGAGGTTCAGCAAGGTCTCTTCCCCGATGAAGATCATTCGTACCACTAAAACAGCTATCTGGGCTTGGGACTTAGCATGAACACCTGACACTTGAGTCCTAATGCCTGAAAAAGGAGCAAGGCATGTTCAAAATTGGTGTGATTGGGGATGAGGTGTCACAGGACTTCCAAACCCTCGTCAACGTTGCAACGGAGCTTAATCTCGACTCGATCGAGATTCGATCGGTGTGGGACAAGCCGCCTCAGGATTTAACCGCTCAGGATATTGACGAAATGAAGCGCATTTTGGATGGCACAGCCCTGCAGATCATCGGGATTGCCTCGCCGTTCTTCAAATGCGACATCGATAATATGGAGGAGCGAAGGGAGCATCTGGGCATCCTGAAGGCGTGCATCAAGTTGGCGAAGGCGTTTGATACAAACCTCATCCGCACCTTCGTCTTTTGGGACACCGGCAAAACAGAGGAGCGTTGGGACGAAATCATCTCTGCCTACGATGAGCCGGTTCGCATTGCGGAAGGGGAAGGAATCATGCTGGGGATGGAGAACGAATCTTCCACGTCGCTGCGCACCGCCAAATTGACGGAACGCTTTATCCGCGAGTTTGATTCGCCCAACGTTCGGGCAATCTGGGACCCGGCAAATGAGGCACACGCGGAAGGAGGGGAAACACCCTATCCTGATGCCTACAATCGGCTCAAGCCGCTGATGGTTCACGCCCATTTGAAGGACGCCGGCAGAAATCCAGACACCGGCGAGATGGAATCTGTGCCGGTCGGTGACGGGGTCGTTGATTGGCAGGGACAGCTTCAGGCGTTCATCGATGACGGCTACGAGGGGCACCTCTGCTTGGAAACGCACTGGCGACCGACCCTGAAGATTGACGATGATCTACTCAACCGGCCGGGGGGGCAAGCATTTTCCGAAGCGGGTGAAGAGGCATCTCGGATCTGTCTCCAAAACCTGTTCGCGATGATTGCGAAGCTTAAGCAGTAGACACAGGTGGGAGGGATGGCGATGAAACTTGAAAACCGTGTTGCTATTGTTACCGGCGGTGGGCGTGGCATTGGGAGATCGACTGCGTTGGCATTTGCCGAAGAAGGTGCGGATTTGGTGTTGACAGCGCGAACGGTCTCAGAGATCGAATCGGTTGCGGACGAAGTACGCACGCTTGGGCGTCAAGCCCTTGCGATTCCAACCGATGTAACGCAGAAATCGCAAGTGGACGGAATGGTGAAACAGACACTCGACACGTTTGGCAAAGTGGATATTCTCGTCAACAACGCGGGCGTCGCTATCCATAACCCCATCCCCAAGATTCTTGAGGCGGATTGGGATCTCAATATCGCTGTCAATCTGAAGGGCGTTTTCCTCTGTACACAAGCGGTGTTTACTCATATGTGCGAGCGGAATTCCGGACATATCGTCAACGTCTCATCGGTCTCCGGAAAAATCGGACACCGCAACGGTGGAGCGTATTGCGCTGCCAAATTTGGCGTTGTGGGTTTTACCGAAACCACAAATAACGAAGGGCGCCCGCATGGCGTCAAGGCGTCTGTGGTTTGTCCGGGACCCGTCGATACGAAGATGCGCCGTGATAACCACCCCGACGATGTTCTCGAAGATCTGACGCAGCCAGAGGAGGTCGCCGATCTCATCCTGTTACTCGTTGCGCAATCACCGCGTGCTCACATCCTCGAAACGGTCATCCGGACGCCGTTGATGTAGGCGGCTTGAACTCCTAATCGATCGCCGGGAATTGCCATGTTTGATACAAGTCTCCTTGATGAAACCTTGAGGATGCAACGAGAGGAGCGAAATCGCGAAAGAGTTGACCTGTTGAGCCGGGTTACTGAAACGCTGCAAGCGATTCGAGGTAAATACGGGATTCACGAGGCGTACATCATCGGTTCGCTTTTGATAGCGTACAGATGGCATCAGTCTTCTGACGTTGATATCGCCGTCAGCGGATGCTCGGAACAGGTGCTTGATATTATGGGGGAGTTGGAGGAAACCACCGGAAGAACTGTGGATGTTGTCGATCTGGATAGTCATCCGTTTCCCGATACCTTCAAGAGAAAGGGATTAAGAATTTATGGATAAAGCCCAAGTCGCGATTTTGAAGGCTGAGCTGGAGGAATACCACAGGGAGGTATGCCATATCTATGAACGGATAGATCAGCGAAAAGCAAACTTCCGGGAGAGCGATGAGGGACTCGATAGTATGGCGTATCAGGTACACAATCTCTACTCCGCCTACGAGCAG
>JAPUIP010000039.1 GCA_027296925.1 Candidatus Poribacteria bacterium
TTCTATATCTGCTGTCATGGGCAATCCAGAGCGGATATTCAGAATTATGTCGATCAGGTTTTCGCTCGATTACAAGGATTACTCCCTTCATTCGGTCTTGCGGTTGGTTCATTGGTGCCGCTGCGGGGCGACAACGATTCGGAGGTGCTATCCCGGATTGTCGGCGTTCTCGACGCAGTTCCCGAATCCGAGCGCGATCGAACGCCTGTCCATGCCTTCGGGGTTTCTGGGAATCTGACACCCATACTCACCTATTTGGGCGTCGATAGTTTTGACAGTACGAGCTACATCCAATCGGCGCGCAATCTCGGTTATTCGCATCCGGAAACGCAGCGGAAGCTCAAAATCATGGAATTGGATAAGATGGAATGCACCTGCCGAGTCTGCCGGGAGATGCCGCTCGAAGAGATGCAACAGGCATTTATGGAAGCGAAAAGCTATCGGCGGACATCCACGGGGAAATACAAAAGTGAATATTACGCCGCGATTGCCCTGCATAATTTCGAGATGGAAGCTGCAACCCTTGCGCGTATGAAAGCGGCGATTGAAGCCGATGATGCACTTGAGGAATTGGTCCGTCATGCGTCGACGGCGCGGGGAATTCAGAAAGCTGTCGAGTGGCTGGCTGCATATGATGACGAATTTGCCGCTTGCCTGTCAGGCGCCATTGTAGGCGTGTCCAGGCATATGACACGCCGAGCGAACCCCGATCAGTTAGTGCTCTTCACCTATTCATTCCCGACTCAGGCGGATCTGGTTCTGAGTGAGGAACAGGCGACAATTTCGCTGGACTATACCCCCGACTCATTTTCCATTCCGCCTGCCTACCAGCCGCCCGAAGGGAAGCGGGTTCTTTTAACGATTCCTTGTGCCGGCAAAAAGCCCTATTCGCTTTCGCGCACCCATTCGATTGTCAACGCTAAACTCAGTGCCGCCTTCGCGGACAATCAACGAGTGGTTCACAAGATTACCCTCTCAGGGCTATATGGCCCCGTCCCCGAAGAATTTGAAACCGAAGAGGCTTTGGTCCGCTATGACTTTCAGCTATCGCCACGAAACCAGAAACAGATTCAGCTTTGCGCGGATCGGTTCAACGCCTATCTCGACAAATATGGCGAACACTATGAGCTGGCCATTGGGTATGCCACAAGTCGTGCCTACCGCGAAGTCTTTGAGCGGGTTCAAAAGCATCGACCGGATTTTATCCTACTCCCCACGAAACCGAAGCAGAAACGGCTTTCCGAATTTTTCCGTCACGTCCACCTCGATGCGCTCGTGGAAGTGCTCTCCACCGTTTTGGAGAAGGCGGATGTTGAGGACGGTTAGTGTCCGTCGAGTCGAGCCCGTATGGGCGAAGATGAAATGGCGCTAGCCGCGAGTCGTCTTTGATGAAAATGAAAAGCAATGACGAAATTGGGTTGTGCCAAACCTGCCAGCACGCCAAAGTCATTCAGACTTCCAACCGGAGCCGATTCTATCTCTGTCTGCTATCAAAATCCCACCCAAATTTCGAGAAGTATCCACGCCTTCCCATGCGCGCCTGTCGTGGCTATCACCCTCAGACACCGTGTGCACGGTTGAAAACGAGCGAATACTGATTGGATCATAAGGAGAAAACCTAATCCAGTATTACACCCTTTATCAGGAGAACAAAAAATGATGAAAATCGGTACTCGCATTAGTCCGGATTGGCTGAACCGCCCTGATGATCTCCGCTTTCTCAAGCAGATCGGCGTCGATTGTGTGGACATCACCTTGGATATTTGCCCTGGCTATTCAGACGCTGGCGGCAGAGCGAATCGAGAAGGTCTAGAAAAGGTCGTGGCGACGATTGACAAGGCGGGTCTCAAAATCGAACGCGCTAACACCTCCAACGGCCACTATATTAAGACGTTCCTCGGCCAACCCGGCGCCGAGCAGGAGATCGAAAATCTAATCGTTAACGCGGAGCTCTGCGGCGAATTTGATCTGCCGGTGATGGGCATCCAGTGTTTTCAGGCCAGCCAATTCGGTCACTTCCCCAAGTCCATGCACACCTACGTTGAGGGACGCGGTGGATACAAGCATCTGAGAGTTGATCTGAGCGAAGCGCTTGACCAGCCGCCCCCGGAAGGCGCACCGACCCACGAAGAAATCTGGGAGCGCACCGTGAAAATATTCAGCAGTGTGGTACCGGTGGCGGAAAGTGTTGGCGTCAAAGTCGCCATGCACGGCAACGATCCGCCGGTACCCAGTATCTATGGGGTACCGCAGATTCTGTACAACTTCGCCGCTTTTGACCGGCTGTTTGCGGAGGTTCCCTCCCCGAACAACGGAATGACCTTCTGCGTGGGCACCCGCTACGAGTCAGGCGAGGACGTCTTCGAGGGCATCCGGCACTTCGGTGAACAGAACCAGATCTTTCACGTCCACTTCCGCAACGTGCATGGAACCATACCCGCAAACAAGCACTACGAAGAGGTGATTCCGGACAGCGGCGACCTCGACATGTACCGGGTGGCGAGGGCGCTGCACGATGTCGGCTATGACGCGGTGATCGACTACGACCACATCATGCGGCTCACGACCGACGGCCCTGAAGGTCGGGAATACATCGCCTATTGCGTCGGTCACATGCGCGGTCTGTTGCAGTCGATCGAAAGTCGTGCTTAGGGCTTGCAACGACGGCCAGACATTTCGTGAAATGATTGGAATTTTCGCTTGATGCGTATGGGGGCGTAGGAGCGGAATCCCTTCCGCGAAGGGTTCTTCCCACAATACGGATTCTTGAACCATGAGTTGCCTTTAGACCGGTAATTGGTATGATTACAGACGTGGGAAGCAGCCCGCCATGAATTCCCTGGGGACTATCAACTCGGCGAGATCTTCTTGATCCACGCGTTCACCACCGCATCCACCATGACCTGTCCGTGCGCAGCATTGGCAGTCCAACTGTTCTTCTCCTCATGCTGGCGGCAGTACCAGGGTACATCACCTTCCAGGCGAGCCGGCTCCACGAGTTCAGGGCGGGTTGCCAAGAGAAATGAAGTTTCGTTGTACCCGGCATGGTCGCCGCCGGCCGGGGGCGAGGCGTCCGGCAAAATCATCGGTTGAACGTCGATGTGCCCCCAGATGGGACCGACCTTTTCCATGAGGGCTTTGTCGCCCCACCAGCCGCGCGGATACCCCTGCTCAAGGATGAGTTCGAAAGCCAGTTCTGACGCTGCCTTTTTGAAAGCCAGAGCGAGCGGCGCCTCCATGCCCTGGTGCATGATGATGACATAGATCTTCTTGAATCCCATTTCGAGGAAGTTCTTCAGGATGGCCTTGACATGAGCACCGAAGGCGGCATAATCCGGGTCGATGGTGCCGTCTGCGGGGCCGCCGAGGGCATACCCGGTGGGTCCGTAGTCGAAGGAAGGCGCAATGACGACATTGATCTCTTCTGCGATTCGCGCACAGATCTCCTCGACAATAATGGTATCGTGACCGATGGCCATGTGGGGGCCGTGGGTCTCGATGCAGCCGGCGGGTACAAGCAACGGATCGTCACGTTCGACAGCTTGCTTCAACTGATAAGGACGCATGTGTTTCAGATACATCGGATTCTCCTTCCAATAGGGCTTTCTGCTTGCCTATGCTACTGTGGTCGCCCACTACGCAACGGATTACTCGGCGTGAAAGGCGTGTTGTCGATATGCTTCACTTTCAGCCAGGAGACATAGGGAGATCCACCTTCGCCCGCACTCCCAAAGTCGCAGAGCCGCAGCTTCTGTCCCTCCGGAGCGGTATACTCCATCATGACGATGATCGGCAATTTGTCGTCACTGGCGATTAACTCGCCTTCCATCTTCGTGGCGTCGAGCATTGGAATATCGTCGGGGTCCATGACGTTGAGTCGTCGATCATAGGTGAGTAGCACCGGTCCGCGATACATGGAGACCTTCCCTTCACACTCCTTCTCACCGACCCAATAGTGGGGCGACATATCCAGTTCGAGCTCCACTTTATCCGCTCGTCCCCATTGCCGGTCCAGCGCGAGATACGTGCCGGCGGCAACGCCGTTTACGGGCTCGCCGTTCACCTTGACGGTAGTGCGGTTTGACCAGTAGGGGATGCGGAGTTTCAAAGCGAATTGCGCCGCCCGCGAAGACGAGACACGAAGCGCGATTTTTCCTTCACGGGGATATGTTGTTTCCTGCTCCAGCTTGACGGTAATATCCGACGCCAGCCGGATTTCCATAGTCGATGGGCCGTACCAGTTGAGCACCAGTTCGCCCTCGCAACCCATCAGCGCCCAATCACTGATCATCCCCAGACCGCGTGGGCCATTGACGCTACAGCAATTCAATTCCGGACTGCCTTCCCGCGCTTGAAACACGATGTCGTGAGCACTGGCACGTCGAACGCCGTCCATGGGCGTATTGTAGGTCACCCAACGCCCGGTATGGGAATGAAGACCGATGACAGAATTGAGGGTGGACAACTCGATTTCATCCGCGACGACCGAGTTCTCCGTGAGACGTAGCATCTCCACACCGGTGGCGATCCAGGCGATGGTGCAGCAGGTCTCGATCGCTCCCTGATGATAGGGATTTCCCTGCGCTTGCTCTCCAGACGAGAAGCCGCCGTTGTTATGCCGATCTAGCTTGACAATACTCCACCAGATCTGCTCGAAGGCGGTTCTGTATTTTTCCTCTCCGGTGATCCAGTAGAGTTCCGCCAGTCCCATGATTGGGTGCAAGCTTTCCCATCTCGGCTTCGGGGTCTGGTGGAATTCCGCTCCCGCCAATCCCATTCGCAAGTAATCGCCGGCGAGCGGGCCGTCCGCACCTTCCGCGGCAAATTCATCGACAATCTGAAGCGCCATATCTAAGTACCGCTCCGTTTTCGTCTTTCGGTGGAGAAGGCACAGAGTATGAATCACGGCAAGATTCATCTCCGTGCTGCCCGTGTCCACCAGCCGAGCGCACATGTTGCCGAGAAATTTCCGGCAAATCAGATCCGCTATCTTTATGACCGCGTCGAGTGACTTCTGATCACCGCTTTCCTCGTGCCAGAGCAATAGACCTAACATGATATGATAATGCCCCCAGGCATCCCAGGTATTTCCTTCCTTGCCCCCAACGTTGGGCGCTTTTCCTGTGAAACGGCTCCCTTCCGGCCAGGGCCCCAGATAGCCATC
Source organism: Candidatus Poribacteria bacterium (assembly GCA_027296925.1). GTDB lineage: Bacteria > Poribacteria > WGA-4E > WGA-4E > PCPOR2b > JAPUIP01. Next base: position 5,165 of record JAPUIP010000039.1, read on the forward strand.
TTTGTCCTGCAACTGCATGAGACGGTCAACAAAGTCACTGATGAAAGCATGCAGCCCTTCGTCCTGAGTGAGTCGCAACACCTGCACGGCACTCGTCAGATACTTGCCGGCGAACTCCCCGGCCCAGGGTACCAAATCGCGGCGGGGATGTCGATCCCGGTCACGCAAGATTTCCAGCATGGCTGGATTGGCCAAGGGCGCAACCTCAAGCCATTGGCTGGTAACACCGGTGAGATAGCCAGCGAGATAGCCGTTGAATTGATAGGTGGTTTGGGGGATTCGACTGCATTTGGGGTTCATTGTGGAGACTCCTCAAAGGAAAGGGTTTGGAGGTGTTGTGGTTCAGGAAATCTCGACTTCAGGCGGATTCGGTCATGTTTAAAGTTGACATAGATGATGAAATAATGGACATAGTATCACAATTCCAGCGAGAAGGCTAGCAAAAATCACAGTTGTGACAGCATGTACACTCTCACATTTTTTATGGATGACCCTCAGTAACCTTCACTTCATAAAGGAACTGAAACCGAGATTTCATCGGACTTTGAACGAGATATAACAGGTGTGAAGAAAAGCAGAATTCCCGCAGTTGGAACCACCGCCGGTTGGCCCGTATCCAAGTGTCACACTTCAGCCGGAGCCGGAAGTGCCAGCGACGCCTTTTGCAGAAGTTCATCAGCGTTGTACTGCGGAATTCCTGGTCGCCCAGAAGGACGACCATGCAGCTGTCATCAATCAGCGGCTCAACCACTTTCAACAGTGCTGCCTGCTGCCGGAAGCTGGTGCTGCCCTTGCCCGGGAGCACCACCCAACCCACAGGGAAGGTCCTGCCACGGTAGGCGAGCCCGACTCTGCGCAACGGATGATATTCTCACCGCGGTTGAGTGCTCGCTGGACGTTTTTGCGAAGTGGCGGGGAATCGATGTAATCAATCAAGGTACAGGCTTCGGATGATATTGTCATATTCCCACAAAGCACGCCGGGTCTTGTTTTTGCGGGCATAGGCACTGAGTTTAGAAACAATAATACTTTGGGTTGTCGTTTTCAGGGCGAGTGAGACCATGAGACGTGCGATCTTCTCCCACTCCTCTATAATCAGTTTGGCTCTGATTTTCCGGATTGGCTTTATCAGTACGGAAGTTCACCTCTAAGAAATATGCGCTAAGCGTGTTCTAGTCTACGTTTGAAGGCGATTTTGAAGTGAAAAGTGTAGTCAAGAGACTCGGATTTTCACTTGATATTATTATGCTATATGGCTATAATTGTAGTCATGTACATTATCGAAGTCGTCTCAACCTCGAAAAGCGGAAAAACCTATCGATCCATTCTTCTACGTGAATCGTATCGTAAAGGGGGTCAAGTCAAGAACCGCACGCTGGTTAACCTATCGAAATGTAAGCCAGAAGAAGTCGCTGCAATAAAGCTGGCACTCAAGCACAAAAATAATCTCGCTGTCCTCGAGTCTGTTTCCGATTGTGTTGAACTTTTTGAAGGTCCTTCTATAGGTGCCATCTTCGTAGTTTACCAAATTGCCAAACGTCTGGGGATTGATAAGGCACTGGGGCGAAGCTTTGATGCGAAATTAGCACTGTGGCAAGTCATTGCTCGTGTGATTGAGCAAGGCTCAAGGCTTTCTGCCGTCCGCTTGGCACAGAGACACGCGACATGTGATGTTTTAGATCTACCTCGTGGCTTTGATGAGAATGATCTTTATGAGAATCTGAAATGGTTATCCAACAATGGTCAAGGAGAAAGTCTTAGAATTCCAACTCCCAGAGAACAATCCCAACAACTGCTAGACGCATTGCAGGTTCAACTCCCAGACGTTTTGTCTCATGCTAAAGTACCCATTGTCACACGCAAAAAGCTAACTCAATCGCGAAAGGGTGGTAACAAACAGGCTTAAGACGATCCTCTAAATCGCTTGACTACGTTTTTTACTACAAAATTGTCTGCAAACGTAGACTAGGACACGCTTTACGTGCATTTACCAGAGGTGAATTTCCGTTATTTACTGCGCGACGGCGTACCTAATCTGGAAGCCCCTAACGCGGTTGTAGATGTGTTGAAAAAAGCCTTAAGCGACGAGGATGAAGAATTTCGCGACTGTGCTAAGAATACGCTATACCAGATAGGCACTCCCGAAGCTCTGGCAGCGTTAGAAGCCTGCGAATGGCAGAAGTAAGTATGGATTTAGAGAGACTCCACTTCCGACACCCATTGTTAATGACAAAATGGAGACAACAGCGTGTCAGATCGAATCAATATCGGTATTATTGGCTGTGCGCGAGTCATGCCCGCACACCTCCGTGGCTATAAAAGGCTGTTAGAACATGGATATGATAACTTCCGCATCACGGCATTGTGCGCCCGAAATCGGGAGGATGCCGAACGTTTTCGCAAGCGTGGCGAAGGCCCGCCATCGCGCCCGCCGGTGACAATGGACACTTCCGATCCGCTCGGTGCACCGCACATGTACGTGAGCGACCTGCACGATGATGTCGATGTCGAAATCTATACGGACTACCGGGAGATGGTGCAGAAAGCGAAGATCGATGCGGTCGATATTTACGCCTCCCTCTTCGTCCATCACGATGCGGCGATTGCGGCGTTAGCGGCTGGCAAACACGTTATCGTCGAAAAGCCGTTCGCGGTATCGGTCAAGGCTGGCCAAAGAATGATTGAAGCCGCTGAAGCAGCAAATCGCGTGATCTGTGTCGCTGAGAACGCTCACTATAGCCGAGGCACCCGCGCAACCCGTTGGGTGATTGAAAATGGCACGATTGGTGACCTGCAGATGTATATCTCTGGCGGGCTGGGTAACTATTGGTCGCCGAACAAGATTGTCGCGCAGACACCCTGGCGCCACAGCAAAGTGCAGGGCGGCGGTGGGGGCGCCATTGACATCGGAGTTCACCAATTCAACGCCCTCCGCTATACCTGCGGCAATGTTGATGAGATCTCTGCCCTCGCCAAAATTCTTGAGCCGACTCGTGTTGAACGGGATGAAAGTGGAAATATCATCCGCGAAATCAAAAACGATGTCGAAGATGTCTTTATGGCGTTGCTCAAGTTTGAAAACGGCGCCATCGGCCAGCTCTCTTTCTCATGGGCGGGTCACGGAGAACCGATAAACATCGGCAGTGGTATTTACGGGAGTAAAGGTTGCATCAAGGATGGCACCGTTATTCTCGATGATGGCACTCGGCAATCGGTCGAGGCGGTCTTCGACGAAG
>JAPUIP010000390.1 GCA_027296925.1 Candidatus Poribacteria bacterium
CCGACATTCGCTGGCGGCTTCAGGAAGTCTGGGTTGCCCAAGAACTCGTTCGTCGTTTGCAGGGACACTCCCTTGATTGTCTGGAGAGCCCGATAAACAAGCGTGCCGCAGCCGGTACTTTTTCCGAGTGGCGTCGGTTGCGACAGACCATCCCTCTTCCTATCGCCGACCACATCGGCGGCGAAGCCCTCATCACCGCTTTTCAGGCACAGGCCCTTGACTACGCCATCGTCGGCGGCGCAAGTCATCTCGAAACGATCAACCAATCGCGCCTCGCTCATCAACTCGGCATGGGCGGCTGGTCGCAGACTGTGGCGTATGGTCCGGGAGCGGCGATGGGATTGCATGTGGCCGCCTGCATGCCCAACCTGACGCAACCCTACGACATGGTTGGGCCGATGGCGTGGGAGGACACGTTAGTGAACGAGGACTTCCTGTTTGAAGATGGCTGCTTTCTGGTGCCGGATCGCCCGGGGCTGGGGTATACGCTGAATCACGATGTGCTGAAAACGTACCTGATCACAGTGAAGGCTTTTGAATAGGGCTCGCACAATTCTGTCAGGGCATTTAATTCTGGGTAATTTCGTAGATTGAGTCAGATCTGTCATTCTGAGCAGCGCGAAGAATCTCTTCTCACCGCGCAATAGAGATCTGTCGCAGAGTTTAGCCTGAGCTTGTCGAAGGGCTCAAGATGACAGAATTGGTGGCTTTTACGGAAAACTGAATGGCCCTACAATTCTGTATCACCATCTACCATTTCAGCATGGACTGTGATAAAATTATCCTGACCGCTGTAAGCCATCTTGAAAGGTTGAAATTGAAATGATGTTGGAAGATCCAAATATGGAGATTATAGAACTTGAGCCCCCACTACCGGAGAACCTGGTCGACGAGTTGACCGATTTCTGGGAGGCAATCTTCGAGACGCCATACGACGGTTTTCGGGGGATACTCACCGGCGCCGAACGCGAGCACAACTACGATGGGTTCTACCTGGTTCGAGAGGGGAAGCAACTTGTGGGGACGACCCACCTGACGATGAGTCAGGCGAATCCAGCCCTGGGCGGGTTGGGCGAAGTCGCCGTACCGCCGGAGTTTCGTCGAAGAGGCATTGCTCGCATGCTCTGCAAACGCGCGCGCGATGTCTTTTGCGAAAGGGGCGGGCAGGCGCTTTTCCTCGGCACGGGAAATCCCGCGGCGGCCCGTGTGTATCATCGTTTGGGGTGGTGGAAACTCGCCGGCGCGAATGTCATGGCGCTCATCACCAGTGGAGACTCACCGGAGGCTTTTCTCGTTGACGACTTCCGCCAACCGGGTCCGGTCACCATTGCGCCGGGGACCGCACAAGATCGAATCCCCATGATCCCTTTGCTGGTCTCGCCACACAACTGGCAAGTGCTGGATGCCAACGTGGGTATGTTCTCCACGCGATATGCTGTGCAGAGCTCGTGCATGGGGCTTTTTCCGAAATACGCGGCGCTGTCCCCAGATGGGCAAGGCGCCTGGTTTTCAGCTCGAACGGATGGCGGGCGTCTTGTGGGACTGTCTACGGCGCGTCTTGATTCGTCTGGTCGGGCGGAGGTAGACGGATTTGTGCATCAGAATGCCTCCGGCGCCTGGACGGATCTGATTGGGGCGGCGATGCGCTGGGCGGCAGAACAGGGCGTGACCACGTTTAGAGCGTTGGTTTCGATTGAAGATGAAGACAAGCGGTCTATGTTTGAGGGGCTAGGATTTCGCCAGATCGGCGTGGGTGAGGCATTTAACCTGGGAGAGCGGCAAATTGAATCAGTCCGTTTGGAGAAGGCAAACGCTGAGCACAAGCGGTGACGCCCTCTAGTACAACTCGTAGGTCGGGTTTCCAAACCCGGCAATCCCATGTCGAGAGATGAATCTCGATCGACAAAAGTGGGGAATGGACATCAATCGACGCACTTCCATACCCAATCATTTCGCGCCTTCTGATTTTCTGAGAGAAGCTCTTTACAAAAGAGGAGGAATTAATATGCGTATTGCTCACGTTCATCAACACGAATTAAGAGAGTCGACGGGTGTCCACGGCGGTGCCGGCCATATCTTGATTAAGAGTCTCTGGGACGGAGATGCATTTCAAACGCCGTGGCGGTTCGTCCACTACGCGGTTTTGCCACCCGGAGGCGGTATCGGTTACCATCGCCACGACAACTGCGAGGAGATGTTCACGATTCTCGACAACGCGGCGCAGTTTACCCACAACGGCCGGACGGCTGAGATTGCTGGCGGGGCGACGGTGCCCTGCAGAAAAGGCGAATCGCACGCGATCTACAACCATACGGACAGAGAGACGCGATTCATGAACTTCTGCGTCGTTGATCCGGGCGGTGAATATGATTGCACCGACTTTGGAGATGACCGCGTCGGTGCACCGTTGGAGTCTGTCGATCGGCTCCCCGTCGGACGGCTTGACCGGAATCTGCTGACCTTCACCCCAAACGTCCACAAAGGCAAAGGTGAAGTCGGGGTCAGGCAAGTGTGGGCCCATCCGGACTTCCGAACGCATTGGGGATTCGTGGCCCATTGTTTGGTGCCGCCGGGGGCGTCGGTTGGCTATCACCGTCACGGCATTATTGAGGAAACCTATATCATTATGGAAGGCAGCGGACGAATGACGGTGGACGACGAGACGGAAGAGGTTCATGTCGGCGATGCCATCCCGAACCGGCTGGGGGGCTCACACGGAATTTACAACCATACTGAAGACGACCTGGAAATGCTGGTGATGGCGGTCTGCATGACGCGCGGGCAATTCGACAGCATAGACGCTGGGGATGACTTGTCTACGCGCTAACCGCTGTTCAGGAGGAAAGATGCGGTATAGACGATTTGGTAAGACAGATTGGCAAGTCAGCGAAATCGGCCTGGGCGGCTCTTGGTTTTATGGGCGTCCGGAAGAAGGTTTAAAGCCTTTCTCTTATGGCGCTCGCGTGGTCGAACGCGCCCTGGAATTGGGGGTGAACTACTTTGATACGGCACCGCTCTACGGGAAGGGGCGCAGCGAGGAGGTGCTGGGCGCTGCGCTAAAGGGCGTCACACAGCCGTACTATTTGGCTACCAAAGTGGGCTACTACCCAGAGCCGTTCGACTATACTCGTGACGCCGTCTGGCGAGGATTTGAGGCCAGCCTCCAGCGATTGCAGCGGGACAAGGTAGACCTGCTGCAGATTCACGAGGCGGAGCAGGCGGGTTGGGAGGGCATCTTCGGGAAAGGCCGGACGCTGGAAGCCCTGCTGGAAATTCAGGAGCAAGGATTGACGCAGCACATCGGTCTGACGGGCTCGGACCTGGAACTGATGCGGGATGTCCTTCGAGAATCGGATGTCTTCGTTTCGGTGATTACTTTCTGCA
>JAPUIP010000391.1 GCA_027296925.1 Candidatus Poribacteria bacterium
CTATTCAGGTAGCTTATCTAATTCGTCAGGATCGAGTTCTTCAAGAGCTTGCGGATCGTCTGGTTCTGATGGTAACGGCTCCGCGTCAATGACGGTCGGTTGAGTGATCGAGTGAGGAAGGAATTTCGTCAGTTCAGTGACTAACTCGACCTGACTGACCGGTTTTCTCAAGTAACCGTCGCACAGATTGCCGAGCTCCTCTTCGGCTTGTTTCATCGCACTTGCGGTCAATGCAATAATGGGAATCGCTCTGGTTTCTTCGTTCTGTTTAATTCGCTGGGTGGCGTCATAACCGTTCATGACCGGCATTTTCACGTCCATCAGCACCAAATGAGGGTGATGACGCTGGGTGAGGGATACGGCTTCCTCCCCGTTTGTGGCTTCCTGGATGTTGAAGTTATATTGCCTAAGGTAACCTTTTATAAGATTTCGGTTAATCTCCAGATCGTCGGTAATCAATATCGTAGCAGGTTCAAAGCGAATTGAATCGACATCAATGGTGGGTTCTGTCCGCATCCCCAGATCAGAATCCTCCGCAACCGCTACATCTTTAAGTGTGACGTGGAAAGTGCTGCCTTTGTTCAGTTCACTGGTAACCCGAATTTCCCCATCCATCATTTCGATTAAGCGCCGGGTGATTGCCAGCCCCAAGCCTGTGCCGCCAAATTCGGCATGGCTCTGTCCCGTCTGCTGTTCAAATGCACCAAAAATCCTGTCGACCTGATCACTGGCAATGCCGATGCCGGTATCCTCCACTTCAAGTATCAGGACTAGTTTGCGGCGATCGCCTTCAGGATACAGGCAGCGAACGGAAAGCTTAATCCTGCCTTTCTCCGTGAATTTGACTGCATTACCAATCAGATTCACGAGAATCTGCCGAAGTCGAACCTCGTCGAGAATCAGCGCTTGTGGCAGCTCGGGGGCGATCTCGACTTGGAACTCCAAACCCTTCTTAGCGATTTTTTGTGAGAAAATAGTCCTCATTTCTGAGAACATCTGGTGTGAGTTCACCACCATGTATTCCAACTCCAACTTTCCGGCTTCTACCTTGGACAGATCTAGAATGTCATTAATCAATGTGAGCAGAGCTTTCCCGCTAATCTGGATGGAGTTGAGGTATTGTTTCCGTTGCCGATCTTCGATCATTCCACCCAAAATCTCCGTAAACCCCAAGATGGCATTCATAGGGGTGCGGATTTCGTGGGACATGTTGGCTAAAAAGGCACTTTTGGCCTGGTTGGCCTGGATGGCTTTGTCACGGGCGTTTTCCAGTTCCACATTGCTCTTTAAGAGTTCGTCGGTGCGTTCTTGGACGCGCCGTTCGAGACTGGCATTGGCCGCGTTGAGCGCGCGGGTGGTATTTCTTAATTTCACAATGATGTAGGCGATATACCCCAGCAACATCACCGAAAACAGGGACAAGTAGAGGCGATACCTGTTCACCGTCCGCAGTGCCTGCTCATAGCGCCGATTGTAGGCTGCGTAGAGTTCATCGTTGGCTTGGGGCATCGGCACTGCAAGAATCTCTGTGGTCACGGCATCCACTTGCGGCTTATTTTTGAGAATCGTTTTTACATGGGCAATCACGATATCGAGGTCGGCCCCGTCCACCGAGGGAGAATACCGTGCCCTGTGGCCTAAAACCATCTCAACCCGCGTCTGGATTTGCGAAGCCAGCGCCTGACGGGATGTGAGGTTGTAAATCAAGACCTCCCGTAGCAGATTCTCCAGATGGTCCGCCAACTCGCGGTCGCTGGAGCTTGATGCCGCTTGGGCTGCAAGCTCGGTAGCGATAATCGGGAAGTAACTCAGCGAATTGTTGAGGACCGCATTCCGGGATTTGAAGCGCTCCAAAAGGCCCTCTTTTTGCATTAGGAGCGCTGCATGGTCGTCCAAGCGGCGCTGAATGTCAATCTGCCCAGCCTTATCAATGAAGGGGGGAATGTCCTGAAGGTGATTTTGGAGCCTTTTGAGTTCCGCCAATGCGGTCACTAAGGGATCGTAGTGGGTCAACTGTCCGTATCTGGATTTCAGCACATCCTGATTGAGGGTGGCATCTAACGCCTTGAGCCGTCGTACATCACCGATAAACTGATTGTGCACTTCAAAGTCAATGGCCCGGGTTTTGACAAACAGAAATGTTAAGAGCAAAACCGCTCCCAAGGCGATGGCCAGATTTGGCAGACGGGATAGCATCATAACGGTTTCCCTCCATATTCACCGCTCAGTGTCTTGAGGAATTTGACAATTAGATTAATCTCTTCGGGCGGAAGCTTGCGCCCCAATTGGTACTTGCCCATGAGCGCCACTGCACCTTCCAGCCGCCGGGCAGAACCATCATGAAAATACGGCGGTGTGAGCGCCACGTTCCGCAAACTCGGCACTTTAAAGACATAGCGATCCTGTTCGACGCCGGTGACATTAAAGCGTCCAAAATCGGCCGGCGTCACGTTGCCGCGGTCGGCAAAGTAATCCCCTATGACGCCGAATCGCTCGAACATATTCCCGCCGACACCCATCCCCTGATGACAACTGATACAGCCATACGACTTAAAGAGACCATACCCCGCTTTTTCGTCGTCGGACAGCGCACTGGGGTCCCCGCGCAGAAATTGGTCGAAGCGGGAGTTCGGCGTGTACAGGGAGCGCTCAAAAGTAGCAATGGCATCTTTGATATTGTGAACCTGGATGCCATCCGGGTACAGCGCTTCAAAAGCGGAGACATAGGCAGAGACAGTCTGGAGCTTGCGGAGAATCTCCTCCCAATTGGATCCCATCTCGTTTGGCGCCAGGATTGGGCCGTCGATCTGGTCCTCCAGGGTCTCGGCACGTCCATCCCAAAACTGCTTAAAATTGAAGCCGCAGTTAAAGACCGTCGGGGCATTGATAAAACCCACCGCCCCCTGAATCCCGATGGAACGCATCCGTCGATCCGTACCCCCCAACTGCAGGTTATGACAACTGGCACATGAGACACTGTTATCGTGTGACAATTGCGGTTCATGAAAGAGCTTTTTGCCCAGAGCCACCTTCTTTTCGTTCAGTTCGGCATGAAGTAAAATCGGCTGGATCGGTTCATTGATGGCCTGGTGAATCCGCGGTTGAACCGGTGCCGCCAGCGATTTCTTTCCGCTTTGCATCCACCGCCAGAGGATAATCCCCGCAACGCACACCAGGAGCACAGCGATGACATAAAACAGTTTCAGCGGGACAGCCTCCATTTTCTGTTTCACGCTCATGCTCATCGATGCGTCTCCTCCGTGATGAGTTCCTTTTGCCATTTGATATACGATAACATAGTTCCGTGGACCAAATCAACAGATTTAAGCATGATTTTATCTTCGTGAGAATTCGGCATCCTGTCACTCATCAGCGGTACAATCAGGCCCTCCCACCCGAAGGGTAAAAATCGCCACCACGAGCGAGTTCGGCGCGAATTTCTATGGCACTCATCGGCCCAATTAAGACCCTCACTTTGCGGTGGTCCGATTCTGAGAGAATGTAGGTACTCCACCCGATGACCAGT
>JAPUIP010000392.1 GCA_027296925.1 Candidatus Poribacteria bacterium
GTCTGTGTCAAACCAGTGGGTCCGACTGTCGTAGTGGGAGCGCACATGATCGAGATAATCCGCCATACCCGCTGCCCCGATGCCGACATTATCCGCGACGACAACTGCCCCGTCGGTCAGGCGAGTTTCAATCGCTTGGAAACAGGGGAAGTAGTTGCTGTAGTTATTGTCGAGTAACAGGAAATCGACCGGTTCATGGACGGTTTTTAGCACTTCGGTCGCATCCCCGATCCGCGAATCGACCAGATTGCTGAGGCCGGCGCGTGCAAAGTTTTCTCGCGCTGCATGGGCGTGGTCGGTGTTAATCTCAACGGTGATTAACCTGCCCTTGCCGACGGCTTTGAGTTTGGCAATCATCCAGAGTCCTGAATAGCCGATTGCGGTGCCGCATTCCACAATCAACGATGGCTGCGCGTTTTCCACGAGTTCCGCAAGGAATTCCGCCTTTTCGTGACCGAGCATTGGAATATGCTGTTCACGGCAGCGTCGATCGACATCTTGTAAGACTTGGTCAAATGGAGACATTGGCGTGTCCTTTCTTTGACAAAGGTGTCGCTTGATGATAGCACGGAATGCCGCCGCTTGCACGCAAAAAATGAGGGAACACGGAAAGATTTCAATAAGTACCTATGATTTTCAAATCCTTCTTCTACTGGATCTGGTTCGTAGTGCTGGCGCTCCTCGCTGCGGTTCTGGCGAACATTCCCCTATTTAACCTCCTCGCGTTTGAATTCTGCGCGGTGCTCGCCATCGGCATTTCATTTGCCGGAGCCCATGTCGCCGTGATGGAGGTACAACGTCTCAGGGCGCGCGCACAATCTGCCAAGGGCTCGCCCGCCCAGATTGTGAACATGCTTTTCTGGCGAGCGTTTGGGGGCAACCTGGCGCTGCTGATTGCGCCGCTGATCATCATCCTGCTCAACGCATTCCGCGTCAAAAACTGCGATTTCTCAGAAGGCTTCACGTTCTTCCTTCTCTTGCCGGTGGTTAGTTGTGCCTACGCAACCGCTGCTGGCGCGTTCTTCGGATTATGGCTGAAGAGGCGCTGGACAGCTTATCTCGCTTACCTCGCCTATATCTTTGCCACGCTGCTCTTGCTCGCCTACAATCTCATCTTCCACCCGCCGGTCTTCGGCTACCACGCGACCTTCGGCTATTTTCCGGGCCCGATCTACGACGAACGCATCGCCATATCCGGCACACTGCTGATCGCACGTGGAACAACGCTGCTGTTGGCGTGGATGTTTCTGTCGCTTGCAATTAACACATTAGTGGTGGAACGACGCACCCCTCTGCCGCTGACGCTCGATTGGAGAAAGCTGTACCGATTTAAGCCACGCTATGATGACCTGAATCATCGTATCCGTCTCGTTGTGCTTGTGGCGATATTTGCGCTCATCTATCTGTTTCGCGGCGACCTGGGATTGCGTCCGACGCGGGACTATATCGAACACAGACTGGGTGGACTGGAGGAGACGGAGCATTTCAAAATCTACTACGAGAAGGGCTCGCGGGTCGAACGGGAGATTGAGTGGATTGCGCGGGACCATGAGTTTCGTTATGCACAGCTGATCCGTTACTTCGAGATGCAGCCTACGCGGAAGGTCCAATCCTATATCTACACATCTCCCGAACAGAAGAAACGGCTGATCGGCGCGCGGGGTACATCGATTGAAGACCCACTTGGGTATGGCTTCCACATTAATTACGAGGACTTCCCGCACCCCGTCATGAAGCATGAGTTAGCGCATGCGCTGACGGCGGATTGGCACCCCATCCTGAAAGTGAGCCTCAAATTGGGTCTACATGAGGGAATCGCCGTCGCTGCGGATTGGGAGGAAGGGAAGCTCACCGCGCATCAGTGGAGTAAAGCGATGCGACAGTTAGGGCTCGCACCAACGATGCGCCAGATTATGGGACTCGGTTTCTGGGCGCAGTCTTCGTCACGGAGCTATACGCTGGCGGGCTCCTTTGTGCGCTTCCTCGTCCATACCGATGGCATCGAGAAATTCAGGCGCGTCTTCCCAACGGGAAATTTCGATACGGTTTACGACAAATCCCTGGCGAATCTGGCTCAGGAATGGGAGGCATTTCTGGAGGAAATTCCACTGACAGCGGTGGATCTAACGATTGCCGAACACCGTTTCAAACGCCCAAGTATATTCCAGAAGCCGTGCGCCCACGAGGTCGCTGCGCTCTCCGCAAAAGCGTGGGCGGCGTATCGTCGCTCTCATTTCAGCATGGCAAACCGTCTGTTTGAACAGATCTACGCATTTGACCCCCGCAATCCACGCAATCTGCGTGGGCTGATGTTTGGGCATTATCAGATGGGCAATTATCCTTCAACCCTGGAGTGGGGAGCCGAAATCATTGCCGATCCGAAGGCAAGCGTGAGGCAAGTTGCTGAGGCGAAAAATGTGGAAGGCGATGTGTATTGGCAGCAGGGAAATCGTGCTGAAGCCCAATCGCGCTATCAGGGGGTTTTTGCGCTGCACGCCTCGGACTCGCTGGATCGGGAGGTCCAGGCGAAGCTCGCAACGCTAGGGCTCGACTTTACCGATGTGGAGGATAAAATCAAACGAGTCCTCATTGATCAATCATCAAGGCGACTCAAAATGACCTTGCTCCACGAAGTCATCAATGAGTTGCCGACGTGGGGACTGGGGTACTATCTCATCGGACGGCAACTCTATTTTGATCAGGAGTACGCTGCGTCGAATCGCTACCTGCTCAAAGCAGCGGCTTTGGGACTGCCGCACCGGAACCTCGATCTCGAAAATATGCGGCTAATCGGGGTGAATGCGTATCGGCTGGGGCATTATGATCAAGCCCTCGAACAGTTTCAGCGGATCGCCGCCCTGGACACCCTCCCCCTCGGCGTGATTTACAGCGCAGAGGATTGGATCGAACGGTGTGAGTGGGAGATTAGCCAATTGGGCAGATAGGCAAATGCGCGCATACGTAAACATGGAAATGATGGAAATGGGAGTCAGAAATTACGATCATCCCCATCATTTGCAGTGAACTATCATTCCCAAACGCCTTCCATTCCCAATGTCAGCCCAGAATTAAATAGCCCGAGCCCGATATTTTTCTCTGTTGATCAAACAGGGGATTTATGCTATCATAGTTCACCAATATCAGCTTCGTTCAGTTCGGTGGATGACCTGTCAGCATCGGCACAGACACAGATTGAAAACCATTACATGACTCGGAGGGTTTATGATGAAAGGCGTTGTCTTTTTAGGAAATCGCCAATGCGCCGTCAAAGAAGTCCCCATCCCGGAACCTGGAAATGGCGAGGTCCGGGTGAAGATGAAAGTGTCGGGGATCTGCGGGAGCGACCTGCATGTGTATCGCGCGGCGGAACCCAGGGATTGGGTTCAAGGGCACGAATCATCAGGCGTTGTTGAGAAATTGGGCCCGAATGTCACGAAACTCAAAGTTGGCGATCGCGTAACCATTCATCACCATCAGGGTTGTGGACAGTGTTACTACTGTTCATTGGGGGACTTCGTATGGTGTCCAGACGATAAGGTCGTCAGCGGCGCGTTTGGGGAATATGTTGTGGCACATGAACGGAATTGTGTGACGCTGCCGGATTCGGTCAGTTTCATCGATGGACCATTCTTTGCCTGCGTCGCAACGACTTCCTATGCGGCGTTGAGGCGGTTAGGGGTAGCGCCCCATCTCCCGTCAACAATTGCCGTTTACGGTTTGGGGCCTGTGGGTCTCAGCGCGATACGGGTCGGAAAGGCGATGGGGGCGAGGGTTATCGGCGTTGATGTCATCGAAGAGCGCATCCAGGTCGCCCAAGCGTGCGGGGCGGATGCTGTCGTCAATGCCGCCCAGGCGGATGCGGTTGAAGCCGTAGTTGCGTTCAGTGGCGCGGAAGGGGTCGATTACGTCGTCGAAACCTCTGGCAGCGCCGCCGGCCGGAGCAACATCATTCCGTCGCTTCGGCGTGAGGGCAAAGCCGCTCTGGTCGGTGTAGGCAGCGATGACAAAGTTATCAACCCCGGCGATCTAGTCTATCGCCGGATCACCCTACTCGGGTCCGTCGTGTTTCCGGTGGGATGGCTGAGGGATTTCGTCAGATTCTGCGCTGAGCGCCAACTGACGTTTGAGCCGGCGGTCACCCATCGCTTTCACATCGATGATGGGGTGGAGGCCCTCCGCGTGGCTGACGAATCGAAATGTGGGAAGGTCGTATTTTTATGGGATTAGCGCCGCGGGGCGTAAATAAGTAGACCTACATCCGCGCATTAAAGGCGGAGGGAGTCGGCATCTTCTCTTATGTACCATCGCCGATTAACACCTGGCGTCGGTTGCAAGCCAGGGACTACGACGGTCCTCGCGTGATGTGGACGGAAACGCTGCGGCAGCATGGTGTCGACTATACGCAAATGGAAGTGCCAAACTGTGAGCAAAAACTTCAGCACGCCCTGGAGATGGGATGGAACTACACGCAGGTTCATGAAGTCGGGATGAAACAACTCGCTTCCGCATTCCACAAGGTTGAGGAAAACCTCGATGCCCTTCGGGAATGGGAGGCGAAAGGTCATCACAGGCAATAACTTTGCTGCGCACTATTGATTGAGGAACTGTGACATGAATGCGATCCAAACCGCAATATCTGATGTGCAGGGGATTGTCGGCCTTGCGGCTAAACATCTCGATACCGGCCCAGAAATCCGCCATAACGCCGACACAGTGTTTTTCACCGCGAGCACGTTGAAGGTCCCGTTGTTGGTCGAATTGTACCGCCAGGTAGACCAGGGCCTCATCGACCTGAACCGGCGCATCGAACTCACTGATGCCTTACGGGTGCCAGGTTCCGGCGTGTTCAAAGAGCTTGCAAGTGGACTCCAACCGACCCTCCACGACCTCGCGCTGCTGATGATTATCATCAGCGATAACACCGCGACGGATTTTCTGTACAATCTGGTTGGGCGGGATAATCTCAACAACACGATGCAGGAGTTGGGGTTGACACAAACCCACATTCCGATGACCTGCCGGGAGTTACTTTTTAGCATCGCCGGGCTTGATACGACAAATCCCTCTCACACGTATCAACTCGCATCGGAGCGATTGAAGCAGCAGCAATTCGTTCTGGACGCCGACAGCTTCTCCGAAGAACGGTCGGATGTATCGTCACCCGATGACATGTGCCGTCTATTGGCACTCATCTACCGCGGAGATATTCTCTCGCCGTCGTCCCGGGAAGCGGTCCTGGACATCCTCAAACGCCAGCAACTGAACACGGTCATTCCGGCCGCACTGCCGACTGGAACGGAAGTCGCACACAAGACGGGCAGCTACCACAGCGTCCGGTGCGACGTCGGCATTGTCTTTTCCCCTACCGGTCCTTACACGGTGGCAATCATGGCGAAGGGATTAACCGGAGATCGATCCAGCATCGATGCGGGGCTCGCGGTCGTTTCCAGGGCGGTTTACGACGTGTTTGCCGGATAAGCAGAACGCTCATTATCAGAGAGACAAAATTGGGAAAGGTAATCAGTCATGATT
>JAPUIP010000393.1 GCA_027296925.1 Candidatus Poribacteria bacterium
CCAATGACAAATCCCTTACGTCCTTGATCGCTAACCGGCAGATCGCCGTAGCCACACGTTTCAGAGGTCGGGTCCAGCCAGATATAGCTTCCGTCGTCGCGAGGAATTGCCGCGATGAGGTGACTGAACTGGCCAAGCGACGGAAGTTCAACATCGACCCGTTCATACGACGCCGGGTTGATCATCACCGGAAATGCCTCGAGCCCGACGAGGTTGAGCATCGCAATCATGAGCGTGGTTTTGTCCTTACAGTCTCCGTATCGCGCCCTGAGCACCTGATCCGCGGGCGAGGGCTGATATGCGCCCCGGCCGAGTTCGAGCCCGACGTAGCGAATCTGCGACGCCGCAAAGTGATAGATCTCCCGAATCTTGTCTTCCGTCGTGACGAGATCTGCGGTGAGTTGCTGCACTGTTTCTTCGATAGCTTCATCGACCGTGTATCGATCCTTTGCGAGGTCTTTGTACCAATTGTAAATTGCGTCCCAGGATTCCACAGATGAATAGTTCAAGCGCGGGATAATGTCGTTGATTGGCGGCATATTGACCTCTTGCTTGAGCCCCGGCGTTTCACCGTGAGTCCAGAGATAGGTGCTAGTTTCCGCTTCGTGAAGTTCTTTCGGTGTGAGCTGGCAGTTCCTCGCTTTCCATCGAAAATTAGTCCCTTTTGGGACACGAAGCGCGTAGCTGGATTGGCGGATGGGGTCTGTGGACTGAAAGCTGAATCCACCCCAAAACCATGTTTGGCTCCCCACCGATTCTGCGCCTGCATCCGCGAGCGTCACTTGATATTCAATGCACACCCCCGGTTTCAGCGCAGGCATCGAAATGACTTTCCACATCGTATCGGAATAGAGGTTGTAAGAGAGTTGACCCGGTGGCGTGACCTCGTTAAACGCTTCATCGAGCGGTTCAACGACGGCACCATCGGGCAGGATTGTCCGGGCAACGTTGATGGCAATATGCTGCGCCGTTGGGTTATAGGGGATTGCGATGTCGTCATACTGCTGCACCCCCCGCGCTGTCAGCAGCTTGACCACCTGGTGAGAGGTGTAACGAGATTGCCCTGTCGGTAAGACCTCATGGCTGAACTGGTTGAGCAGGATAATTGCGTCTGCGTCAGGATAATCTGCGGCATCGGGGGCTTCTGCGATGATTGCATTGATGTCGATATCGATGAGATCCACCGGCGGAATATCAACAGGCGCGGGGGCGGATACGTCCAACTGCGCGAGGGCCTGGAGGCGTGTCGGGGCGAGGAGGTTCTGTGGTTCGACCTCCAGGATTTTGTAGTATTGCAGTTGCGCTTCGTAGTAACGCCCGTGGTCTTCATAGAGAGAGGCGAGGTTCTGGCGTGCCCAGATATCTTTTGAAAACAAGCGAATCGACTCGCGAAATTCGGCAATCGCTTCGCCAACCTCTCCCCGTTCCAGGTAAATTAGCCCGAGATAGTTATGTAAGTTTTTGCTTTCCGAGCGTGCGGCCTTTGGATCTATTGTCAGCGCTTCTCGCAAAATCGCTTCAGCATCATCAAGTCGCTGGAGTTGTTTGTAGGCCAATCCGAGATGGTTAAGGGCGTACAGATTTCGCGAATCGATCTTCAATGTCTCTTCATATTGCCTCACTGCGGCAGCGAAGTCGCCAAGCTCTTCGTGGATGTAACCGAGATAATTGCGAACGCTGATATTCCGAGGCTCAAGTTTCACCAATGCCGCAAAGGCATCCCGCGCTTTCTCATATTCCTGCCGTTGGAAATGGAGCTCCGCGATTTTGAGTTGGACTTCACTCGAATCTGGCTTGAACGCCAGCGCCGCTTGATACGCCTCAAGGGCGCGTTCCAGCTCTTGATTCTGGAGCGCCCAGTTGCCCTTCTCAACCTGCTCTTTCCATTGTCGATTCCGCTCAACCAGCGGATCTATGATCTCCGTTTCAGGGGATTGGCTTCGGGTAAAGATTGAGCACCCGCTCAGTAGTAGCAGGGCTGTGATGAGAGAAACGCTTCTTTTGAGCCGTTGGATTGTCATCGTTATGGTTCTCCTGTTGGGGATTCCTGGACATGTTGCCTGAATGCCCACCAATGCCCCAGAAAATCCCTTAATTTACCTTTGAATCGACATGCACTTCAGTTCTGATTGACCACTGCCTTCAAAGGCACATCTTCGTCTTTGGGCAGATAATAACTCAACGGATCGCTGACGACGCCGAGAAGCTGTTTCTGTATGGGCGTGGTACATTTGGCGATGAGTTCCTCCGGCATAGCGATATAGTCCATCGGTTTGACCCAGCGATAAGCATAGCCCATGAAGATCGTCTTTCTCGGCTTTCCAGACCAGTTATGACCGACACCGTGCCAGGTGCGCTGCTCAAAGATGAATGCGTCCCCCGCCTTCACATTCATAGAAATTGCGCCGCGTGCCCAGCCTGTCTCTGTATCCACAGCGAGTTTGCCCATTAGCCGATTGCTTCCGGGAACAAGGACGGTTGCCCCCGAAGCCGGATCGGATTGATCACTGATGGCATAGGCAATCTTGAGTAGGATTCGCGGATGGGGTTCCTGCATCTCGCCCGGAGAGGTGCCCCCGTCCCGGTGCAATCCAATCTTATTCCGTATCTCCGGCGGCGGCTCCGGTTTTGAGGGAAGCACAATCAGGTGCGAGGTGATCATCTGGATATTCCAATTCAGGATGTCCCAAGCGAGCGGTGCCGTTTTCGGCCAATCGAGCAGTTGAAAAAAGGCGTCGTGTTGCGTAATGCAGTTACGCATGTTCAACTTGCCCTCTGCCTCCAAACGTCCTGCCTTTGGCTCACGTTCGTGAACTTCGTCAATTGCCGCGTCAATCTCAGCGACCACCTCCGGCGGCAGCGCGTTTTTGATCACCAGGTATCCATTGTTTTCAAAGAATTCCCGCTGCTCTGTAGTCAGGACAGCGTATTCAGTCGCCTCGGTCTGAACAGACATGTTTTCCTCCAATTTTTGAACTCACCTCAGCAGCATCTGTGCGACGTAGAAGAAAAGTGTTTACGGATTACATTTTCGGTCTTCCGGGACTTTCATTATACCATAAGAACGAAAGCGCGTCTATACCCCTATTTCCGAAAAGGAGATGGACAAAAAGGAGGGATTATGCTATCATTTATTGCTCATCTTTCGGAAGTTCTTTTGCCGGAAATATGAATGAATTAACCGCTGTTTGAGGCTTTAAGCCAGCGTGGAGGATTATCATCTCCCACACCCATAAATTGGACATTTCTCTCTGTACAGCGCTCGGCAGTGCCCATCCGATCATAAAATAGGGTAATCGCCTGATAGATCTCTATCAGAAATATTGCTATAATGTTAGTTGCGCGGATAGGAAGCTTTCTGTGTCTATCCCAGCCGAATATCTATTAATCTGCCAGGTCGAGTCTCAGTTGTAGAGGGTATGGAGGGAGACGATGAATAGCCCAGTGCAAAGTATCACCGGACAGGTAGAAATCATCTATGAAAAAGCTATAGCGGAGATCGAGCAGGAAGAAGCGAAAATTGAGGATCAGATTAGCAAGCTGATTGAAAAAAAAGCGACACTGAGTAAAAGACGGGAGTACATTAACGCGCTACAGGCGCAGGTCGAAGCAGTGACCGAAGAGATCAGTAGCGCTGAAGAGACATATCAAGCGGAATTAAAAAAGAAGGCGGAGCTGGATTCTGAGGTTCATCGGTTAACCGAAGCCTTGAAAAAACTGAAGGCAGATTCAGAAAGTATAACAGCGAGGCTGGAAGAGACCAAGAACGTGAGGCGTCTGAAGTATCAAGCGCTTGCCGAGATGGTCGAGAAATTTGGGGACAGTATAACGCGCAAACTCCCCGATGAAGTGGTCGCCGATCTCGAACAGACGGCTCGCGATCCAGAAGACGATCAACGAGAATCCTCGGATGACTTGACGCCCGATGAGGAGGTGTTTGACACCGCCGATAGTGAGCAAGAAGTCGGGGAAATTTCGGTTGTGCCTTCTCAGGAGGTTGTTCCTCAAACAGAAGCGGATGAATCCGATCTTCCCTCGAGTGAATTAGGTACGGAGTCTGTGGCAGATCTAGCGCTCGACGGAATGTTGGAAGATCTAGCACTGAAGGAGACCGCTCCAGCCGTACCAACCTCAGTTGAGACCGCCGAGGTGGGAGATTTGGACATGGAGGCAGCCGATGAGGAGGCAGATGAGTTACCTGTGAGGGACAAGTCCCTTTCCGTCGCAGATTTGAGAAGTCGCAGATCCACCGCTTCAGGCGTGGAGCGGTCTTTAGAACTGGATCCGCTTGAGATCGAAGAGCTAGAGGGGGTGTTGGCGGATAATGCGGGTGAGACTCTCGGCGATGACGGAGAGTCAGCCGAATCGGTGCTTGAAGCGATTCAAGGGCAATCGTCAACCGATGCTTCCGATATGGATGAGCCTACCGCAGCAGATTTGGAAGAGATGCTGGCGGGGCTGGAACAACGCAATCGCAGCGATGACGGGGAGTCGGCTGAATCGGTGCTTGAAGCTGTCCAAGGTCAATCGGCGACCGATGCTTCCGGTATGGATGAGCCGGTTGGCGCGGATCTGGAGGAGATGCTGGCGGGGCTGGAACAACACAATCGCGGAGATGAAGAGAAGTCAGCCGAATCGGAAATTCAAGCTGTCCAACGTCAATCATCAACCGAAGCCGATCGATTAAAACAGGTTTTTGAATCCAGCCATTCAGACGCTGATGGCGCGGACGAAGTGGATCTGGATTTTGAGAATCTGGATGAAGGCCAGGAGGAAAGTGATTCCTCGAAAACTGATGAGGCGGATATGGAGGATTTCGATAAACTGTTCTCCCAAATCGATGCGGGAGCGGATGAGAATTTGGATGAACTATCGAGTCTTGACGATGAAGCGCAAGTGTCAGACACAGATGAGGAAGAAGAAGTGCTGACACCTAAGACAGCAAAAACCCCTAGAAAGCGTCGAAATTTACTGACGAGTTACCTGGATAAGTAAGAACACACATAACGAATGGAGGTGAGTTGAATTGGCCACTAGAAAGTCTGCGCTGAAGCATATCCGTGCTGATGTAAAAAAACGGAATCGCAATTTCGAGCGTAAGTCCGCGCTGAGAAACATGTTGAAGAACACCGAAGCGGCGATCCGCGGCGGGGATGTGCAACAGGCAGAGGGATTATATCGCCAGGCTGCCGGACAGCTCGATAGAGCCGTTCGCAAGGGCGTTATCAAAAAAGGCATGGCGGATCGGAGGAAGTCCCGCCTTGCCCTCAAAATTAATAAGATCGCGGCGGCTTAGCTTTGTTCTAATAATGGGATGCGGAGTTGAGTCAACTGGCTGCTAACCTCAAAAACATGGTGGGTTGGTAGGAGTCCGAATTCTCGGACGAGCACGGAATCTCCGGGATTCGACTCCTACACTTACCTGATATGGGTTTTTGAAATGAAATTGGTTATTATGCTGCAACCTCTGCTGTCATGAATTCGTGCTCGATTCCCACCAGCTTCGCCGGTAAAATCTGGTTAATCGCCGAATCTGGTAAATCCAGCAACACGCGCAGATAATTCCCTGTGAATCCCGCCAAATGCTGTGCCTTTCCTTCCTGACTGTCCTCCACCAATACGTCCGCCGTTTTGCCTAACATGCTCTGTCGAAATTCGAGACCGAGTCGCTTGCCTAAAGCAATCATGACTTTGCTGCGTTGGGCAGAAACATGTGGTGGCACCTGATCCGGGCAATCCGCTGCGGGTGTGCCCCGCCGAGGGGAATACCGGAAAACGTGTAACTGACTGAAACCGATCTCCTCGACAAACCGAAGCGATTCTTCAAAATCGGCATCGGTTTCACCCGGAAAACCAACCATCACATCGGTAGTAATCCCCACATCTGAAAATGAGGCACGTAATTTCTCGACTAACCGCATGTACCGCTCTGTAGTGTAACGCCGGCGCATCTGGCGCAAGATCTTATCGCTTCCAGCCTGTAGCGGCAGATGGAAATGCGGCATGCACTTGGGCAGCGCTGCCATCCGATCCACCAGATCATCCGGGAAATTCATCGGTTCGATGGAACTGAAGCGGATGCGTTCAATCCCGTCGATCGGGTGAATGGACTCCAGTATATCAGCAATCGTCGTTTGCCGACGAATGTCTAGCCCGTAAGCTCCCAGGTGTACCCCGGTGATCACGATCTCCTTGTACCCGTTTGCCGAGATCTGCTTCGCCTCCCGCACGATGTCGGGCAGTGGACGACTCGTCATGCGCCCCCGGACATAAGGGATAATGCAGTATGTGCAGAAGGCACTGCATCCATCCTGCACTTTGATGAGTGCCCGTGTATGTTTGCCCGCCTCACTCACCGAGGCACCAAAGTTCGCATGTTCACGGATGGCGTCGTGGTGTACTGGCTTGATCTGCAGCAAGGAAGACGCTGAATTTTCCGGCACCGATTCGTGCAGCAGATCTAGATATTTCTGGAGATCTGCTTTTTCGCGATTGCCAAAAACAAGCGAGACGCCCGGTATCTGTTCGATTGCCTGTCGATCGCTTTCAGCGTAGCAGCCCGTGACGAGGACGTTGGCATCTGGATTTTTCCGGATCGCGCGCCGGATGACTTGACGGGCCTTCTGGTCGGCAACATTGGTTACAGTACAGGTGTTGATGATGTAGACATCCACGGGGTCATTCTCCGCAACGATCGTGTACCCGTTACGAAGCAAGAGCTCCTGCATCGCTTGTGTGTCGTATTGGTTGACCTTGCACCCCAGGGTAATGAGTGCGGCTGTTGACATTTTCTTATTCCTCTCTTCTACTTCATACGTGTGTTTCACGCATTTCAAATTTCCGCATTCAGCCAACGGATACGTCGAGTGTACTGCTCGACCTCTGCATTTATTCGCTCCTTGTCCCAACCGCATTCCTGTCCGATCAGCCCTCCAATTTCGGGAGCCTGCGGAATGCCCTGTCCGCGTGTGAGACCGATTCGGGTGCGTCGCCAGAGGAAATCTTCAAGCGTGAGCACCATCTCCTCCCAGCATGCGTAGATCACTTCCGCCTTCAAAAACGGTAAGGATTCAATCAGCCGGTCCGCAAGTGTCGCATCCTGACCAATGAGCGCTTCAATCTGTGCAATGCCTGAACCGTATCGTTGAATGAGCCGTTGGCGGGCTTCTGCCGGTAACACGCCTTCGCACCCCTCAAGAACCCGTTCATCGTGGTCTAATAGCTTGTGTTCACCGGTCCGGCAATTACGCGGCACATTCAACCCCGCAGTAATGAGATCTGCGGCCTCTTGACCAATCCGACGATAAGTGGTGAGTTTCCCGCCGTAGATATACATCACCCCGCTTGGGCTTTGCACGATGGCGTGTTCTCTGGACACGAAATCGTTGCCTTCAGCAGCAACGAGCGGCCTCACGCCGGCATACGCCGAAATTATATTGGATCGGTCAATATTCGCGTGCGGAAAAACTCGGGAGGCTTCTGCAATCAGGTAATCAATTTCACTGGTGGAGGGTCGGACTCGATCAAGGTCTTCTTCTGGATCGGATTCCGTCGTGCCAATCATCGACAAGTTATGCGCGTAAGGCAGGATAAACAGGACACGCGGTTTACCCCGGTGCTGCCGCTCGCTGTGGGTAAATGCGAGGATACCGTATTCACTTGCGCTGATACGTGGAATGAGCAGATGACTTCCCTTTGCCTTCTCGGTCGTCAATCTCGGTCTGCCATCATAGCTTGGGTCTTGACGCCAGATTTTGTCAATCCAGGGGCCGGTTGCTCCGACGATTTTCTTTGCTCTGATCTCAAACTGTTCTCCCGAGAGCACATCCTCAGCCAGAACGCCAGAAACCGTTTTCCCGCCTTCCGCATTATTCGTGAGAAAGTCGAGAAACCGGACATAATTAGCGACGACCCCGCCGTGCTCATGCGCACTCTTGATCGTGAGTAACGTCAGACGCGCGTCATCAACGGTGCTATCCCAGATGATCACGCCTCCTTTTAACCCTTTCACTTCGATGGGGCCGACAAGCCGCCGAACTGCTTGTGGATTGCGTATGGCGTAGGATTTTTCCGTTCGGTCAGTTTTAGCAAGGTGATTGTAGTAGAGTCCGGCAAGGTGGATACCGAGCAGGGGATAAGGTTCACCCTTGTACGTGAGAATCGCGATCGGCAGAGGTTTGACGAGATTTGGGGCAGTCCGCAGCAAAATTTTACGTTCCTGACGGGCTTCCTTGACCAGCGCAATATCACGTTGGAGGAGATAACGAAAGCCGCCATGCACCAGTTCAGAGGTGGCATTGCTTGTGCCACTGGCAAAATCCCCCTGTTCGATGAGCCCCGCTTGGAGTCCGCCGTTCAGTGCCAGATCACGAATGAGCCCGGCACCGACAACCCCGCCACCGATTACCAGCACGTCTAGCGGCTGTCTCTTCAGGATTTCGATATTTTGCGTACGGGTTCGGAATGAGAATTCTGTTGACACGTTGGCTGGCCTATGAGACGATAGAACGTCATGCGTAAAATACTTCACGGGAAAAATCGGGGATGAATAGGAAAAGTCAAAAATGACGTAATAGTCAGGAAGATGGTATTATACTGACTCCCTTCAGGGTTGAGGGGATAAACTATCATGTTAACCAACATAAGAACTCAGAAATTAGCGGTGATATCGCATCTGCTGCCCAATCTGATTG
>JAPUIP010000394.1 GCA_027296925.1 Candidatus Poribacteria bacterium
CTCAAGTGTCATCCGCCGGGGCGTCACTTATTTGATCAAGCATCAGAAAGCAGATGGAAGCTGGAACGGAAATACGGCGCATACCATTTTCGCCTTGATGGCGTTGGCCCGTGCTGAGACGGATGCCGATGCTCGGTTTAACAGTCTCAAATGGATTAGCGAGGCCCAAAACGAAGATGGAAGCTGGGGGCGTGAAATACACCAATCCGGCAATCTACTCTACACGGGAGCTGTTCTATCAGGGCTCAGGCAACTTGGGTTCAATCGGAGCCTTTCTACCGTTCCCAAAGCTGCCGATTGGCTTGCCAACCGTATTAATGTAGATGGCGGCTGGTCAATGGTACGCGGCGCGGCAAAGTCCGACCTTCTTGTCACGTCATGGGTACTACAGGGATTGTCGCTCGTTTACGATATCGATGAGCAGATTGCATGGTTAAAACAGATGCAGAACGCGGACGGTGGGTTCGGCAGGCAGAAGGGAGATCTAAGCGATCCGGAAGTTACGGCTTACGCCATTCTCGCGTTGGTCGCGGGGGAAGATCCCTTGAACACGGATAAGGTCGCGATTAGATACCTGAGAGGTGTGCAGGGGGAAGATGGGAGTTTTGCCAGCGCAACGCCGATAGAGCTCAAAGAGCCAACAGCGAACTTACAGACGACCAGTTTCGTTCTCTGGGCGATGTATGCCAGAAAGCTCAGCGAAGAAAAGTAGAATGTGCGCACAGGAATGGCGATTTAATAACTCCTACATTTGTCATTCTGAGGACCCCCGCAAGCCTGTCCTGCCTGTCCCGAGCCCCTCAAAGTTCCCCTCGAAGCTCGGGACAGGCGGGACAAGCTTTCGAGGGGAGCTTACCGAAGGAAAGAATCTCTCTGAATTCGAGATCCTTCTCTGAGTTCAGGAGGACAGAGTTATTTCGTACCCATTCCATAGCCAATAGGCCACGTAGAATAATCAGCAATAAAGAAGGAGAGATGAATGCCGATAGACTTTACAAATCCGGTAGTAGGAATCGCAATGGTGGCTATCATAATAGCCATGATGACCATCGTGCGCATTCTCAAAGAGTATGAGCGAGCGGTTGTTTTTCGACTTGGGCGTTTGAGCAACGTACGGGGCCCGGGTGTGGTATGGCTGATTCCATTCTGGATCGAGCGGATGCAGCGAGTCAGTTTACGTACTATCGTTCAGGATGTGACCCCGCAGGATATCATCACGAAAGATAACGTCTCTGTGAACGTGAACGCGGTTTTAACATTTCGGATTCAAGATGCGGCGAGAGCGATGATTGAGGTGGAAGACTTCGGGTTCGCAATCACGCAACTTGCGCAGACGACCCTCAGAAGTGTTCTTGGGCGCGCTGAACTCGATGAGCTCTTGGCTGAACGCGACAAACTGAACCTAGATCTGGAAGATATTATCAGAAAGAACAGTGACGCATGGGGCATCCACGTCATCGCTATGGAGATTAAGCACGTAGATCTTCCGTCGGAAATGCAGCGGGCGATGGCGAAACAGGCGGAAGCGGAGCGGGAACGTCGTGCTAAGTTGACCCATGCGACGGGAGAGTTGGAATCGGCAACGAACCTCACAGAGGCTGCAACGATTCTCAGTAAGAATCCAATTAGCATTCAACTGCGCTTCTTGCAGGCGCTCATTGAAGTGTCAGCCGAGAAAAACTCGACGCTGATTTTTCCGATTCCAATAGATCTCTTGAGCCCCTTTTTGAAGCGCGATGAGCTTGATGCGTAGCAGGGAATCCGATCAATCGCTGATTTTTTCTAACGCAACCCGGATGGATTGCACTGAGCCCGTTGGAATGCCGACGATTTCAATCCTAGCGGAGTGATATCCCGCCTTTTCCACCGTCACAACCGAAGCGAGATTCGCCCAGATGGCGATCGCAAAATTGCCCGCTTGATCCGACATGCCGTCAAGTACACCGCAGATCCCCTCAGTGCATTCCACGGAGACCGCAGCCTGAGCGATTGCCGCGCCTGTGCTTGTATCAAAGACAACGCCCGTCAGTCGGGTTGGAATAAACTGACCGGTGTCTTCGGGGTAGATGACCGCGCGTCCAATATCGGAGATCTCGCCAGGTAGTACTTGAACCCCTTTGATCGCATCGTTCGTTACATAGCCGAGTGCTGATACGCGGAGATCGTACGCACCGGGGGCGAGGTGGTCGATCTGAAAGATTCCATCCTGCACCCCAACGACAGTGATAATTTCCTCACCTCGAAGTACGGTAATTTCTGCATCATAGACATTGATTGGTGAAACGTTGCCCCGTATTGAGCCGGCGGCGGGGCGCATCAAAATTGGATTTCCCTCAGGCTCGTTACCGGTGCAACTGATAATCAGCGATATACCGATGAGCAAAACCAAAGATAGCACAAAGCGATTCATCTCGGAACCTCAAACTTTCGGCAAACACCTCTGAAAACAGGGCACTGCAACTCCCCTTCTGGATGCCCTAGAAAACTGCCGACGGCGTCTACTCCGCAGGATTTTTATAGCCGGGGGCTTCAATTTCCTCAATCAATTTTCCAAACTTTTCATTCGTATAGTCAATAGAAAGGATTTTCCAGTCGCTTTTGCTATCCTTCTTTTTCATTGCCGCGATCAGGCCGCCGCTGTCGGCCCATCGATAGCCGGCGCGTAACCTTGCGTTTCGGGCACTTTTATCAATTACAATGCTTTCGATTTCGACCGTCATGTTGCCACTGCGTAGACTGAAAATGTCTATCCAACCGTTTTTAACGCCTTTCCACCCTTCGTGTTGCTGGAACGCGCCCGCCCAAAAAGTCCAGGCGGCAAATACCTCCCGGCTTTCGCTTTTGAACCAATAATCCATGACGTCGTCCACCTCTTCTGTGGTGATGGTAGCGGCATGGCTTGTAAAGACCTCTCGAATCGCTGCCTCGTGGGCTTCAAAATCAACCTCTGCCGACACTAGAGTGATCTCACCAGCCGGTTTTGGGGTTTGGGCCGCCGGCTCTGTGAGTAGGTCTGCGTCATCATCATCGTTTGAACCACCACAGGCGATAAAGCCTGCCACAAACAACACAAGGATAGGGTAGCAAAAAGATTTGCACATTATCGTTATCCTCCTCTTCCGGTTATGCCCTTAACGGGCGGTCATTGCGCGATACGCTGCATTTGCCATTTTACACACATTCTTATGAAAAGTCAACGAAAAACTGACTTGCCTGCGTGTTCATGCGCCACGAAAGCCATTTTTCCTCTTGACAAACGCCGTGTTGTGCTATATACTTTACGAGCTTTTTGGAGGAAGTGTGGATTTTGGGCGGGTAGCTCAGTTGGCTAGAGCGGCGGCCTTACAAGCCGTAGGTCACAGGTTCAAGCCCTGTCCCGCCTACCAAAGAAAATTAAATGAATGAGGACCTGTGGTGTAGCCTGGTTTAACACATCTGCCTGTCACGCAGAAGATCGCGGGTTCAAATCCCGTCGGGTCCGTTATCTTAGCCACAGGTCGTTTGAAGCGATCTGTGGCTTTTTCATATCTATAGATCGAGAATGAGGGCGGTATAATGATAGATGTAAAGGAAGTTCGCGCGAATCCCCAACGGCTGAGGGAGATTATCCGTCTGAGGAAAGTTGACACGGCCCAGGCAGACCTTGATCGGTGGCTGGAATTGGATGAGCAGCGGCGGTATCTCCAGTCTACATGGGAACAACTGAATGCTGAAAAGAAAAAGCTCGCCAGACTGGGAAGAACCAATCCCGATGCCGCCCGCAGTCGAGGTCAAGAGTTGCGTCAAGAATCGCAGGCGTTGGAGCGGAAAATGTCCCAGATCACTCAAGAGTGGCAGGCGATTTTCGATTGGTTTCCGAACTGGCCTCATCCCGATATGCCTGAGGGGAAAGGTGAAGCCGACAATGTTGAGGAGTGCGCTTGGATTCCGGGAGTTGGCTACCTGGATTCTAATCAACTCGGCAAAGGCACTCACACAGCCCCACTCATGCCACAAAAGCCATGCCATACCGACGATACAGATTTTACGCCGCTACATCACGCCGAACTCGGCCAAACACTGGGCGGCATCGACATCCTCCAGGGCGGTAAAGTCTCTGGCTCCAGGTTTGCTTACCTTCTCGGCGACATCGCTCTCATGCAGATTGCGCTTCATCAACTGGTGGTTGAAAAGCTCCTCAGCGAGGGGTACCAGCCGATGATACCGCCGCTGTTGGTGAGAGAGCGCTCCCTCTACGGCACCTCACACTTCCCGGAAGGCCGCGATCAGGTTTACGCAATCGAACAACACAATGTTGAGGAAGGGGTTCAGCTTTTTCTCGTAGGCTCTTCAGAACCGGCCAATTTCAGTTTTTTCATGGACAGAACGCTCAACGAAACGGACCTACCCATCAAGATTTTTGCGGCAACACCCTGTTTTCGCTCCGAAGCCGGTTCGTGGGGGAAAGACGTCAAGGGAATCAAGCGCGTCCACCAATTCGACAAAATCGAAATGAATGCTGTCTGCACCGCCGAACAATCGATGGACATCTATGAGGAGTTCAACCGAATCAATGAATGGCTGATGCAGACGCTCGAATTGCCATATCATATTGTCGATAAGTGTACGGGCGATGCCGGCTATCTGGCAACGCATCGCCAGCGGGATGTGGAGGGGTGGCTCTCCGGCGCGCGTGAGTTTATGGAGGTCATGACTAACACGAACACCACGGACTATCAAGCCCGCCGCCTGAATATTCGGTGCAAGCCTGTTAAAGGGAAATCTCGCTTCTGCCATACGGTGAACGATACGTGTTGCGCGATGGGCAGAATGCTGATTGCAATCATCGACAACTACCAGCAGAAAGATCACTCAATCAAGGTTCCAGAGGCGCTGCGCCCTGTTGTGAAAAAGGATTACATACGACCGAGTGCGTAAAGCGGATCAGAATTAGGAACTTCCAGAATTTAAACCATCCCGGATAAAGGATTGGATCCTTGCGAAGGTTTGAAACCTTCGCAAGGTTAGAATGCCTATTTTCTTGGAAAAGCCTTATTACAGCTTCGTTTATGCGAAAACGCACAAAATCGTGTTTGATTCAGATTCATTCGCGACCGTCCCGGCGTGGTGGGACCTATAAATCGTAGCGTAATGGAAACAGGAAAAGCATCACGCTTCATAAATCAATCTGTAATCTACAGTCCAAAATCGAGGATGAGGAGGACCCAATGAATGACAAAGGCTATGTTAACCCCCAGTTGCTGATCTCCACTGAGGAATTGATGAGCAAGCGCGACGATTCATCAATCTGCCTTGTGGATACACGTCCGACGCACGAGTATGTCAAAGGGCATATCCCCGGCGCCATCCACCTTGACCTATACAGTATTAGCCTCAACGATACGAGCGAAAAGCCGTTCCAGGCGTTCATGTGGATGATTGCGTATCTTTTTCAGCACCGTGGCGTTGATCCGACGAAAACGATTGTGTGGTACGAAAACAACTCCGGCATTCGTGCTTCACGGGGACTTTGGTTCTGTGAGTACTTTGGGCATGAAGATGTCCGGGTGTTAGACGGCGGATTCAGTGCCTGGCTCGCCGCAGGAGGGGAGGTGAGTACTGAAGCTGTGGAGCCGCTGGAAGCCCCCTCATTTTCAACGGAGGCACAATCGGCTACCCACATAGACGCGGATGCCATTCACGCGCTTCTCAATCAAGACGATTTTGTTGTCCTCGACACACGCACCGCCGCAGAGCATTATGGGTACGCTGTCAGAGCGGCGCGAGGGGGCGCCATCCCCGGTTCCATCCACATCGAATGGCTCAACAACTTGGACGAGAATGGCGCATTCAAGCCGGCCAATGAACTGCGCGCCCTCTACGAATCCACAGGCATTACGCCGGAAAAACGCGTCATGTGCTACTGACAGGGCGGATACCGCTCTTCCAACACCTATTTGGCGTTGCGACTCCTGGGTTATCCGAAAGTCAACAACTACATTGGGTCGTGGAAAGAGTGGGGAGATCGGCTGGATCTGCCGATCGAGATACCGACAGCGTAATAGATCAAACATGATGCGCGACTTTTTACCTACCGCGCATTACGTTTTATTTTGGGCGTGTTCTTCTCCCAAGAACTGTGCCTCTACGGTTTCGCCAGCCTTTATCGTTGCCCCCGATGGGATGACGACAAACCCGTTTGCTAAGACGAGTGAGTAGAGGATGCCAGAACCTTGCGGCCCCGTTGTCTTCGCATAATATTTCCCGTCACGCTCTGTGATAATCGCCCGCATATAGTTGACTCGCCCCTCTTTGTTCGCGATAGTCTCCTCCAAAATCGCTTTGAAGGTCGGACGAAGTAGGTCTGAATGCCCCGCCATCTTAAGCAGAGCCGGACGGACAAAAAGCTCAAATACAAACAGCGAAGACACGGG
Source organism: Candidatus Poribacteria bacterium (assembly GCA_027296925.1). Lineage (GTDB taxonomy): Bacteria > Poribacteria > WGA-4E > WGA-4E > PCPOR2b > JAPUIP01. The sequence continues at coordinate 6,414 of JAPUIP010000394.1, forward strand.
GTTGCCCGGCAATCCAAAGATCGGTT
>JAPUIP010000395.1 GCA_027296925.1 Candidatus Poribacteria bacterium
GAGCAACCGCAGAGGATAACCAGATATTGAACCTTGAAGTGTGTCATTAACTCAAAGTACCGGTGGACTCCCCCGAGGTAACCCGCCAGACTCAATAAAAGTGAACAGCATATTGCAATCCTCAGTAACCTGAACGATAAATCGACCAACGACATTTTCACCGAAAATTTTCACTCCACCACACGAATCTTCCCACTCGATGCCACCGAAGACTTCGTCGGATCGTACATCGCTTCGGCGGCAACCGGTGGCAAAACAAAATCGCCGCGTGTTACCGCGCGGAGTGCATAGTAAAATTTCTGCTCCTGTTGACGTGGAAATTTCCCGAAGAAGATCAGCCGATCATCGCGGATGTCCATGTAGTCCGGTCTGAAACCTTTCTCGGAGATCCACGGAATGCCGGCGCGCGATTCCAGCCGGGGATTCTCAATCTCAAAACCGGCCGGCAAAATATCGACGACCACCACGTTTTCCAGCGTTTCGGTCAACGCCTTGACCGTGATCTCCGCAACAAGCAAATCACCGTGCTTGAACACACCGTCATCGATCGGTTTTCCCGCTTCGGAGAGGTAGCGACGCCGGACCTGCAACTCCTTATCAAATTCATCAATGAACGAGCCCGTCAGCACACCGAATGCCGTCCAATAGTAGTAGCAGTTTCCGGTACCTTCGACGCTCAACTGCACTCGCGACCCACCCCAAATTTTATCCGAATACCGCTGCTCTTTTGAATCAAAATCAGCGAAACGTTGTCCATTCAACAGCACCTGTCCGGTGTAGTCGCTGCGCATCTGTTTTTTGAGCATCTTCCCGAGTGCGAGGAAGGCAAAGCCGTTCTCCTGCGTCGTGTACCACCGGTTATTTTTCGACGCAGCGTCACTCAGATTCTTAACCAATTTCGGAATCGCCGGATGATTTTCATTCACTTCCGCCAGCACATCAAGCATAATCGCCTGAGCGCGGACGGAGGAGTTAAAGTTTCCCCCCGACTCGCGTCCACTGTCATCGCTTCGGGGTGCAATGGTCGATGGCAGCAACGACAGGGCGGTATTCAGATCGCCGGAGAGTGCGAACGCTCCAGCGAGTTGAAACTGGCTGTAATCACTGAGCTCATTCAGACGGTTGTTTTTCAGGTAGAGCATTGTGCTCTTTTCGGGGTGCCCAGCCGCCGCCAAAACATAGCATGCGTAGGTGATTCGCTGGGTTTCATAGCGCCCTTGTGCGTCCTGCTTCGCCTCGTGCCTGAGCCCCTCCAGCATGGCGTTGTAGACCCGATCGGAAATCTGGTAGCCCGCTTTGCGCGCTTCGACGAGGAAGTGCGCGGCATAGATGCTGCTCCAGTGACTTAGATATGAACCGCCGGGCCAGTATGAAAAATAGCCGGACGGCATCAGCATGTTCTCCAGCTTGGCGATGCCTTCCGAAATGAAGTAATCGGCGCCACCACTCTGGAACAGTTCAGGGTCGACCAAGCGCGCGATCTCGTCAAAATAGAGAAGCGGAAAAACCTTCGAGGTTGTTTGCTCGATGCAGCCGTACGGATAACTCAGCAGGTACCGGAGTCCGCCGGCAAACTTCACCGCGGGAAACGGCGAAAGCGTGAGCGTAAATTCGGTTGTGCCTTGGATGAAATTCGACGGGAAGATAAAATCCGCCGGCTGCCCCGCTGCCACAACGCCGTAGCCGGTCTGTGTCACCGGCGGTGCCGCCGGGCGAAGTGGCAGGTTGGTGACGATCTGGGCGCTCTCGTCATTCCCTACCGCTGAAAGGTTGAACGTGATTTGTCCCATCGCATCATACGCGGCGAAGTCAAAGAAAATCTGTCCCTCTTCCTCCGTTTCGAGATGAACGGTTTGCCGGCTTTCAGCCACGATCTCTACATAGCCTTCTTTGCGCAGTTCAATCTCAAAATCGCCAGGCGCCCCCGTTCCGTTAAACACGCTGACCGGCACGCGGACCCGATCACCGCCAGAGACGAAACGCGGGAAAGTCGGTGTCAGGACAATCGGATCACGGACGATAATCTGCCCCTCCGCTGAGCCGAATCGATCGCCGGAAAATGCCACCGCCATCAGGCGCAACCGGCCGTTGAACTGCGGGATGTCGAACCGGACAATTCCTCTACCAGAGGCATCCGTCGTGACGATACCGGACCAGAGCGACACCGGTTTGACGCGCGTTACACTAACGGTGCTCAGACGCTTTTTGCGACTCGCATCGACGCCGTCGCCGCCGGTACTCGATTTCCCCTTTGCGGCTTCGACCTCCGGCAAGATGGCGGAATAGAGATCATACGAATCGACGCCGAGCCCCCTTTGCCGGAAAAAATATCCGTGCGGGTCCGGCGTCTGAAAATTGGTCAACTGAAGGATGCCTTCATCAACCGCCGCGATCGTGAGTTGGGTTGGGGTTGACCCCCGCCCCGACGCATCCGTCACACGGAAGGCGATCTCGACCTCGCGGTTGGGACGAATCTTTTCGGGCGCATCGAGCGCAACCGTCAGCCGGTTTGCTTCGGTGTTAAGCTTCAATGGCACAACACCGAACGCACGAGCGGGAGCGTGCTTCTCCAACGATTTAGTCGACCGGAGGAGGCTGGCTGAGATGTAGGCGTTGGGCTTGTATTCCGCACGCACCGGTATGTCAATCACCGCCGTGTTCTCCTTCATTGTCACGACTTGATAATGCAGTACCTTTTCCCGCTCAATCGTGAGGATGAGTTTGCCGGAGAATGGCGCTTTGATCTGCGCTTTGGCAACCTCGCCCGGTCGGTACGATGCTTTGTCCAGATTGATTTCGAGGCGATCCGGATGAACCATCGCCCACGGCGAGTAGCCCCAACCCGTCGCATAAAACGTCGTCGATGTCGATGCGCCGGATTCAACATCCGTGACCTCTATGCGGTATTCCCCGTACTCGGTTGGCGTAAAAACAAACGTCCCAATGCCAGCCGTCGATGTCAACGGATGCGATTCAATTTTCACCGCCTGCTTTTCCGAAACGTATCGGTAACCGCCTCGACTGGTGTCGCGACGTAGAATGGAGTTCCAGTAGAGCTTGTAAACCGTCAACTCCAAACTCCGCTCCGCTGTTGGGGCGCCCGCTTTGTCGAGATCGATATACTCAATCGTCGTCTCCTCGTTGATTTTTGCGTAACCGTCCGTTCTCCTTCGAATACCGATGTAGTGCGAATAGGGATGGATGGTGATGCGTTGATACGCGCTTACCGCTCTGCCGCCCGGCTCACTGACCGTCGCCACAAGCACGCCCCGCAACGCCGAGGGGGACTTCAGCCCGATCGGAAGTGTGAGCAGATACGCCGCCTTTCCGTTTTCGTCCGTGCGCGATTCGCCGAGGTCAATGTGCTGTCGCTGGAATTCCATCGCTTCATTGGCAAAGGTGAACGAGCGCCACTGATCTGACTTTGGTGAAAAATTTTCCGCCTCGATGTCGCAAGATGCGACGACTTTCCGTCCCGCCGCCGGGGGACCAAACAGGTTCACCGCCTCCACACTGATTGCCGCTTCGTCGCCGAGGTCATACGCCGGCTTATCCGCCTCAAGTTTCACCTTGATCCGATCCGGCATGAACGCCTCAACCTGGAACAGAGTACGTCCGATCTCCTGATTGGCGACGAGCAGCTTTGCGGTGTATCCTCCCGTTTTCACGTACTCCGGTAGCGGCACGCTAAATTCGCACGCTCCTTCCCCATCCGTCTGCGCCCGAAATTCTCGCATGATGCGCTGATCGGGCCCCAGCACCTGCATCAGCACCGGAAATGGAGGCGGTGTCGCGGTGTTCCTCCCCCGCACGATGCCCGCGAGGTTGGCGACTTCGCCGGGGCGATACACCCCGCGCTCAGTGTAGATAAACGCTTCATAGCCGCTATCGAGGTACGGCGCGCCGGTAACATCAAAGTCACCGGTTGGAAGCTGACGCCGGCTCAGTTCCATGAAAGAGAGATCGTTCCCTTTTGCCGCGGTGATCATGAACGGCGTGAAATCCTCAAGCTCCTCCGAAATGGATTGAAATTTGACGACGCCATCGCCGTTGGTCGTTCCACTGAGCAGAGTTTGGTTGTTATGGCTAATCAGTTCGATCTTCACATTCGCAATCGGCTTCAGCGAAGAGAGGGAGTTGACCCACACCCACAGTTCGTCCCTCGTCTGTTTCGCCATGACCCCCAAGTCCGTGATCATGACCCACTGAACCGATCTCCGCCAACGCCGGTCCAATTCGCGGGCCGTCACCTTAAAGATGCCGATGTGGTCATCGGACAGGTAATCTTTTAAGAGGATGGGGGTCGTCACTTCCTCATTCAGCACCGACTGGATCGCAAGCTCCTCACTGTGGATGGAGGTCCCCAGATTTCTCGTCCGTTCTCTCCAGTTTTGCGCGCTTGCAAGATAGATCAGGTTGTTCGCATATACCTTCTCGATCTCGATCTGGACGCGGTCAACATTGATCGTCGCCAACCCCAAATTCAGGTTGCCATCCCTGGGAAGATAGAGCCCCTCCCCGGCGAAACGGAGACTTGGCTCCAGATTCGGAATTGCCAGCGTTGTGGAGAAATCCCGCTTGAGGATAGCGTCGTCTTCCGCACGTAAACCTCGCTTAATTTTTACGGTGTAGCGACTGCCCGGCTTGAAATCGCCTCGCAGCTGCAGGTAACGATACCGGGTCGTCAGTTGATAATCCACTTCAGGTTCAAGGGTAACATATAACTTTGCCTGCTCAGGGAGAACGGCAGCACTGAATCGGATCTCAATATAGCGTCCGCCCCCTCCCTCACTGGTATACACCCGGCCGACCACCAGGTCATCATGTCCTCTCAAAATAATCGGTGTGATGTAAGCTCTCTCAAGCCCAAGTTGACCGTTGGCGCACTTGAATCCTTTTTCGATTTTCAGGTGGATGCGCTGATCGTTTTCTCCCCGAATCACCTCTTCGGTTTCCAACTCGATGATGTCAGCCGCGATCTCCTCCCCGCGGATGCGGTACGGAATCTTTGCCCCGCCCTCGTAGGCGATCGAGAGATTTTCCTTCACCTCCGCAATTATGACGGGATAGTTAAATTCAATCGTTCCGATGATTTTCGCATGGCTCTTTTTTTCCGTACTGTATTCAAACGCGAGTCGTGCACTCTTGACCTGAAAACGCTGCGTGAAAAAAGTAAACTTCCGTCGAGCGGTGAGAACGAGGTGCGGCGAAGGACTGATCTGCGGAGAGATTTCAGCCGTATACACCGTGGATGGAAGAAGGGCGACTTCCGGGAAGAAGCGCAGTTTGTCGGGTTCAATCCACCGGAATTTTCCCGGAATTTCAGGTGAGAATTCGACCGGAGCACTCTCCAATTCCTGGTTAATCAAAGTAGTGTCAGCAATCGGGTGAGAGAAAGTCACGGTGAAGTTTTGCCGTTGCGGGACTTCCCCTTCGGGCGAAAACGATTCTACGGAGAAGCTAATGATTTCGCCCTTGTTCTGTGTGGCGATATAAATCGTTCCGACAACGATGATAGCGGAGAGAACACCGATGAGAGTAAGTGACAGCTTGCTGTTGAGTTTCATGGTCGTTGCCTCCTTAAAATTTTTGCACTGGCGATTAGAGCGCGAGCCCAATTCCCATAATCGCTATGATTATGGTCAAGAAGATGGTTTACTATAGACTTTCTTTCACAGTTGGCAACCCCTCTGTATCTCCCCCTTGCCAAGGGGGAGACCAAGAGGGGGTTGCCCCGGCATCGCCATGTTATACCGTTTTGACTTAGAAATGCGGCTTTCCGTTCCCCCTCACCCAGCCTCTCCTCCCCCTCCTCTGCCGCTTCGCAGAGCAATTTGAATGCCAATCCACGCGAAAGGGTAAAATTGGCATGGTGAATTCACACTTTGGCACTTCATCGCAGGAAGTGGCTCGCACCAAAGTACCTGGCGACTGATAGTATTTTGGCATGACCGGCAGATTGCGTGTGGTCGATGAACCTCATCAAATGTATCGATGTGACCACACGTCAGCCGTCTATAGTTTAACACTAAAATAGAAAGGGGACAAAGATTAATACAGGTGAGTGGTAAGTGAGGAAGAGAGACAGGAAGCGAGGAAAAGAGTCGTAAAATGAGAAGGCGCCAGTTTCTTACGCTTCGCGCATCACGCCTTTCTTGGACGCCTTTTCTTTGATGAGCGCGAGCGCAAAGATTGGCTGAGAGAATTGAGTTGAGTTACATTTGTCTTCGAGGCAAGCACATTTTCTGCCTTAATGGCTTCGTAGACTTCCTTGCGATGAACATTAATATGTCGCGGCGCAGTGATGCCGACTTTGACAACATCACCACTAATATCGGTAATCATCAATTGAATGTCATCACCGATCATAATGCTTTCATTCTTCTTCCGTGATAAAATAAGCATTAGACTTCCCCATTGCCCTTGGCGATGTGTATTGTGAACTCGACATAATTTCGAGCTTGCTATTGCGAAGTTCCGAGGACCGGATGGCGCACACTATAGGGACTGTTCATTAAGATAACCTGTTTCGCGAGCTGTTTGGTCGGATTCAGGATAATTGGGGCCTGTAAATTCGCGGTCGCATCTGGCGCCCTTTCCGACGCCGTCACAATGACGTAAACTCGGGCGTCTTCCTGTGAGCTTAAATCAAGTTCCGATGCGCACTCTGAATCAATCTGAACGTCATATTCCTCCAGAAATTCATCCGGATCTACGAGTACGAAGGCAAGCCAACTCTCGTCGAGGGATTGAAACCATTTGAGCGGTACATATTCATCAACCTCGATGAAGGTATAACGCTTCCGATCCACAAATCCGAGAATGCCTGCAGGAAGGGTGATTACCCCGGATTCTTCAACTGTGATTTGCCCGAAACGGGTTGTACGAACCTTCAATTGAACGAACTCCTTTGTGTGCTATAGGGTGCTGCGAGATATTACCCTAAAACGCTCAAGAGTGAAGGCTGTATGGCTCTCGCTGCAGAGAAGAGCGCCACTTGATAAGAATTCTGTCCTTCTGCAAATTCAGTGATCGCCCGAGCCAGATCCACGTCTTCAGTCTCTGAAAGGACTTGTGTGGTGTCAATTTCATTGTCCAGTAAACGGTCTTGAGAGATTTCCATGCGCTGTGTTCGTGCCGCGTTAACTGTGCGCACCTTGAGAATCGTTTCCGTATGCGCATCAATGCGGTCGATAATTTCTTTCAGCGCCGTTTTATCATTCTGCATTAAAGCGGTTTTGAAATCATTCATCATGTGAAAGACGCCGCTCTCAGAAGTGTCAAAGGCATCAAGCCCCGGTATATTAATCGGTACCGTACTCTGAGGCTCGATTTCGACTGAAATTTCAGCGTTATTCCCCCGATAATAGACCTGATCATCCACTTCCTCAAACGGACGTGTTCGGGTGTTGCTACCGGCGAAAATGAACTGCCCGCCGATCTTTGTGTTTGCAAACTGGATCGTCTGCTCTTTGAGTTGCTGAATTTGCTCAACCGCATTTTCTCGATCGCGATCATTCACGGTGGATTGCGTTCCCAATTGTAGGGCATGTTGCTTCAGTTGGAGCAAGATTTCATTCATGCTGTCGAGGACGCTTTCAGTCTGATTTAACCGCGGTAAGGCATTATCGATGTTACGGCGATGCTGCCGAATCCCTGCAATCTCGTTACGGAACCCCAGCGCGCGTGAGACATCAATCGGATCATCGGAAGGGCGTGACAGACGCCGGCCGGAGGCCACTTCTGAGCGCGTTTTCTCTAAATGGCGTAGACTCCGCTCCATGTCTAATATGGCTTGTGTGGTGATGATTTGGTGTGTGATGCGCATGGGTTCCTCGTTACATGTTCATCAGGGTTTCTAAAAGTTGATCGACCGTTGAGATGTATCTTGCAGCCGCTTCATAAGCACGCTGAAATTGAATCATCTGGCTTAGTTCCTCATCGATTGAAACACCGGAAATGCTTGCCTGGAGTCTTGTCAACTGTTGGACGAGAAGGTCATTATTCTCGGCATGCCTTTGCGCCCGCTGCGAGTGAACTCCAACGATGCTGAGTGTGCTGTTGTTGAATTCCTCAAATGTCTCCCTACCGTCTGCAAAAAGCTCCTCATATCGTTTCTGAGCGATTGCTAAGGCGATCTGATTATCCCCTTCGGCGTCGGGTTCCCCGGCGACTGCGAGTTTTTCCGGCTGGGCTTGCAGGAGCGGGTTGATCGAGATGTCAATGACGCTCTCGCCCGAAAAAAAATCGATTCCCGTCGTGCGATCTAAACCGTAACCCGTTTGATGAAGCGCGTTGACTTCCTCCATGAGGACCGCAGCGAGTTGATCAAAGCGTTCCATCACTTCGGGGATTTGGACATCGCGCACCTCAATTAAGCCCGCCAGTTCCCCGCCTGTTATGGGTATTTCAATTTCACCGAGTCCGGCAATCTCTGCAACTGTAGCATCGGCAAGCGAGGAGGTCACCCCAAGTGAAGCGGCGGAGACCGTATTCACTTCGAGTTCGGAGAC
>JAPUIP010000396.1 GCA_027296925.1 Candidatus Poribacteria bacterium
CAAGAAGGTGGGCTAAGGAAGCCGGGTGAAGCGGTCTGTCTTTCTCAAGATAACAGTCACAGTTTTGGCGAAAACCTGCGGAGTACGCGAAATATTTAATCCGGCGATTTTCAGACCAGACAATTGCGCAAACGTGCTGACTCAATCGGGTGTATCGAATGGCTGTGCTTGTCAAAGAGGTAGAATACCTCTCAGCAAGGGTATCGATGGCGGGTAAACCGACTTCAGGCAGATCCACGGCATCTGCCTGAAAAATCGGGTACGGCATCAACAACTCGACGGCAAACTGATTGGCACGCCGTTCTTCGAGATGGTGTGAATCGAACGCACGGAGGTCCTCACGTAGACAGCGATATTGCACGGTTTTCCCTTGGTCGAGTTGGTAGTGCCCGAGCTCGTGAGCGGTCGTGAAGTTCTTTCGGGATTGTGATTGAATCAGGCTATTGAGTAAAATACCCCATGCGTCGCCGACTCTCATCAGGCACCCGTCGTACCGGCTTTCCATTTCGCGCTCCCACACGGCGATTTGGAGTTGGGCAGCAATCTCTCGTGGCTGTATTGGAATCGCTTGGACGTTGAGTTCACGTAACAATTGTCGGGCGCATTCTGCGGGGTGTTGAGGGGTACGGGATGACATCTGCGTTACATTCCGGCGTTCTGAGGGAATCTGCTCATCCATCACTCAGTTCCCAGATACGCTTCATTTTCCTGTTTCTGATTCTTGTCTTTGAGAAATTCGTAGAACTCTAACATCGTCTCCTTATTTTTTTCCGAGAGCTCCATAATTCCTCTAAACATAACGCTGACTCTCGGATCCGCTAAGAGATCATCGTAGCTCTGCTTCTTCTTGCCGAGTAGATAGTCCGTAGTGACTTTCAGTGCGTCAGCGAGGCTCGAAAGGGTATTGAATGACGGTTTACGGGCGCCGGACTCAAACTGTGAGATCGCCGCGGGGGTTAACTTCGCGGACTTAGCCAGTTCCGTCTGTGTTATTTTGAGATCCGCTCGGCGTTTCTTAATGCGTAATGCGACAGACATGATTCCACATTTCCTTTCATGTGAGTTGGGTTGGTAAGTCTGTAATGACTTGGAAAATCGACGATAGCAATACTAACATTTGTGATGAGAATTTTAACATAGATGGCAATTTTATGCAAGGGCTTAACGCAAAAAATGTCATAGTAAATTAAGGAGGCAAAATTCCGTTCTGAAGGGTTTCCTTTTGTGAATCAGATCCGTTTTGCACCTTGACAAGATTTGCCGACTATGATAGAATCAGGGGGAAATTTCAGTAAGTTATGTGTCAGACGGGCGCATCTACCAGTTGAAAGAATTTTGGAGGAGTCATTATGTTCAGGGGCTATTCTTATGTCAGTTTAGGGATTTGCCTGCTTACTTTTTTATTGTTCGCGCCGGTTAGCTTTGGCGCTGACGATCAATCAGTCGGGCTTTCGGAAACCGCTGTCAAGATTCCTTACCAAGTTGACATCGGTCGAATGCGGAAGGACATTGCTCGGTTATCTAATCTCTCCACCCGTGTGACAGGGTATCCGGAGTCCGCATCCGCGAGCAAGTATATCTACGATCGATTCGTCGAAACCGGTTTACAAAACGTTGAGAGCCGCGAATTTCCGATCACCGTCCCAATTGATCATGGTGATGGTAAAATGGAACTCCTTGCCCAAGACGGCGCCCTTCTCAAGACCTACAAAATCTGGCCCCTGTGGCCTAACCTGGTCCGCACCTCCCTTCTCCCCACAGGGCTTTCTCACCTTGTCGAGGAAGGCGAAACCCTTGAGTCAATCGCCAAATCCTATCAGGTAGACGCCCAAGCCATTTTGACAGACTCTCATAACCAATACCTCCGCGATCAAGCCACCGATGGTCGTGACAACGATAGTGATGGCGATGTCGATGAACCCGGTGAGTTAGCTCTTGTCGAAGGAAACCCGGTTTTTATTCCCACCGGTGGATTGACTGCGCCCCTCTTTTATGCCGGCAACGGCCAGCTTGGTAACTTCAACGGCAAAGATATCGGCGGATTCTGGTACAAAATTCAATCCGACGATACCCTGAAGGATATTGCGCACCGCTATCGCATCGGGGTTGGGAGCATTACCGACGACGTCCTCAACAGCCACCTCCAGAAGACTGAAGACGGCATCGACAACAATGAAGACGGACAGATCGACGAATACGGTGAAATTCCTCCACTGACAGAGATTTTGAACTGGGGGACTGATGGCATCGACAATGACGGGGATGGTTATGTGGACGAACAGCCCGGTGATGATACCGATGGGGTTGACAATAACAATGACGGGCAGATTGACGAAGAGGGTGAATTCGTCGCCGCTGCCGAGTCCAGCATCTTTATTCCACGGGGCAGTGTTGTCCTTATCGACTTCAATTCCAGTACCAAATGGATTAACGCCGCGATGCTTGGGTCAAAAGCCATCTTGTTCATCGAACCGGAAACCACGATCCGCGGAGAAGCCGAGAACAAATTTCTGACCGTGCCCGCCAACATTCCTCGCTTCTGGATTTCGAAAGCGGATGCTGGCGAGCTCCTTGCCATGCTTGGGGAATCAACAGATATAGTTACTCAACAACCACTTTCGCTTTCTGCTCGCCTGACCAGCACTATCAAGTGGGAGAGGCGCATCGGACAGAATATTCGCGGCTTTCTCGAAGGGGGCGACCCGGCTTTGAAGGATGAGCTCGTCGTGATCACCGCCTATTACGACGCAATGTCTGTTGTTCCCGCGATGGCGCCCGGTGCAGATCCCACCGGCGGTATCGCCGCACTTTTGGAACTCGCCCGCATCTTCAGCCAGCGGGAATTCCGTCCCGGTCGCTCCATCCTTTTCGTTGCAATGGATGCTCATTTTCAGGGATTAGCCGGTATGCGAGCGTTTATGGAAGGGATTGGGCAAGACATTGTTGGACGGGAATCGGACTCTCCCGGAACTCCGACGATGCGTGGGTTACAGCGTGGGTTGAGCACGGATCTCTTTGAGTTTGAGGAGCTCGGGCGGAAACTTCTCCTTTCCATTGACCGGAACGTCTTGGTTGACCTTCCTCCAGACTTTTTCTACGAAGTCCATCAGCTCGATGAGAACCTCGACTCCCTCGGTACCACGCTTGCCGATTTGGAGATCACAAAGGGAAATATCGACGGTCTGCGTAACGCTCAGCGCGATGCAAAGGAGAAGGAAAAGAAAAAACTGGAAACGACCAAGAAGCGGGAGAAGCAGAGATTTACCGAAGAGGAGAAGTCCCGGCTCGAAGTCAACTTGGCGAAGTTCAAGAAGGATGCACTGCAGACGACTCAATTTCTCCAATCGATGGTCTACCGCCTTGCAAAGCTGCGTAGTCAGGCGTTGAACGAGAGCCGGAAAGCGCAACGGGAGTTAATTGAACAGATCGCACTGCCGATGGCTCGCTTGGATCTGTGGGCGATTGAGAAACTGGAAGCGGATCTGAAGGCGAAACGAATTGGGGGAAGCTATAATCGAACGCCGGACAGTAGTTACCTGACACCCAAGAAGAGAGAAGATGGACACTATTACCTGCCTGTTCCTGGCAATTTGCCGCCGGGTTTAGCGGCAGATATCCAGCAGCTATCCGAGGCGTTGGAGGACTGGGAATTGTCCGATCCGCGGAAATTTACGCTCCAGTATTGCCAAGAACGACTGTTGGATCGCCACCTCGATTTTAAGGGCCTGGAACGGATTAAGCAAGCTCGTAAGGTGGCCGGTCGAGCTACGCAAGCCCTCCCGGAATATATTGCGACTGAGCGGCAACTCCTCAAAGAAGCCCTTGCTCAGATTCCCACCGAGAACGACGCCCAAAACCGCATCAGAGAAACCATCACGCGTCTAGAGGGGGACCCCGCTTACGCTCCCAAAGCACGTGTCGAAGAGCTAAAGCTCTACCTCAGTGAGTCGACCCTCAAGCAGTTCAAAATTATTCAAGACCAGCTCCAACAGAAAATCGCGATGACTAACGACAAACAGGGCACTTCTCGCAAACTGGACATGGTACTGATTGCCGATCTCACCAAAGACAAACAGAGCATCCTCGAAATTGCCATGCGAAATGCCCGTCTCGAACGACAGCGGATCGAATCCCTGCTGACACGTCATGCGTCGCTGGTACGGCCTTACCTCGCCGAAGAGGAACTTGTTCTACGTCACTACCTCTCCGATGACGCGGCCGATCGCGCCATGAAAGCCCGCGCCCAGATCTTTGCTCACCTTGAAGAGGCCAGCCTGCTGGATTCAGTGAAGAAAAGAGCACGGCATGATCTTGTGGATCTCCAGAACCTGTTAAATATTCTCGATCGGCTGGATCGAGATCTGGACGAAGAGATGAAGATTATCCTGCGCGACAACCTGCTCACTATGCGTAACGCTCGCTTCCGCAATCTGCAAAAGCGGGTGGAAAAGATTTCACGCATCAGCGAATCGGAATACAACCGGAAGATTCGTTCGATTAAACAGGCGATTGCGCTGCAGGACCTCTTCAACCGCTACTACACTTCCCTCTTTGTCGCGATCGACCTCTCCAGCCAGAGTGGCAAATTCGGTGTTTTCAATAAAGGATGGTTCTACGATCAGCAGCCTGAATTTGTGTTGCGCCGTGAGTTCGCTACCATTGGCAACAAACTGATGGAATACGCAAATCAAGCCGACTTCGGGGAGCGCATCCGGAAGCTGTGGACCTTTACGGATGATCAGATCCGGCAGGCGGTAATGAACAGCCAGTGGGGCGTCGCGTCCAGCATTGAGGTGAAAAAGGCAATTGACGGTAAATCGTTGGAAACCCTCATCACCGAACACTACGAGACACTGTTGGGACTTTCTGGCGTTTCCCGGTTGATGAAGATGCAGTTTGAGCAGATGAAAAACCGGGGTGAACCTTCCGAGGATATGCTCAAGGATATGGACTATATCCGCAAAGAGGTGGAGCGATTTATCCGCAACGATATTCGGGAAGCGCGGAAGGAGCGCAAGAATAATATTCGCCTGCGGGAAAGGCTGGACGCGATGCTTGCTCTCCGCCACGAAGAAGCGTCCGCGTTGACCGAAGAGGAGATCGACGATATCAAGACGCTCATCGGTATCGCCGGCTTGGGCGGCGTCACCAACTTTGTCAACGCGATCTCCGCAAGCGGTGGCAAGACCTGGAAAACCTACATCCCCGGAAAAATTGCGTTTGACAGCGAAGTGGCAACACTCACAGGCTTTACCGGCATCGCCTTTGCCACGATCGAAGATGCACGGGTGCTCACCGATACGCCGCTTGACACCATTGACCGAATGGATCTGCGGGAGGATGGCAACCTCCATCAGCAGGTAAAAACCCTTGCTGCGGTTCTCATCCAGGCGATGCGTGATCCAAAGATGCCCACTGCCGCTCGGGTGGGGAACTTCTACTGCAATCTCTTCGGTGACGTGGTAGAGTACGATGCTCGCGAGAGCGCGCTTCCGAACAAGCCCGTTCCCTACGCTATTCTCACCCTGCGGCGGCAGCACAAAACCATGATGGGCGTCCGCGGTGACCTGTTTACGATCGGGGACAACAAGGGGAACTTTGAGGTCGCGGGACTCGCGATGGAAGGGCGTGCGACCATCCGCAAAGGCGGCACACAGGAGGTGGAAGCGTACATTCTCGACTCCGACTCCGGCGATATTGTTTACGCTCCAGATCTCGGTAACTTCGGCGCGAAACTCTTGCCAAACCTGATACCCATCAATACCCACCGTCGCGGGTGCCGGATTGTAGTCTTCCCGTGTGTATCTACGACCATCTACGATCTCGTGGATCAGCGCTACCTGCGGACGTTGCGGGAGCTCGAAGTCTACAATGCCGCCAGCGATAGCACCCCCGAGAAATATGGCGTATCAAAGCCGTGGCAGCAGGAAGGTATGTCGGCGACCGAGCCAATTGCGCTGGTCTATTCTGAGCCGAACAGCCGTATCAAGATTGGCATGGCGTATGGACAGATTGGCAAACGACTTTTGCTGATTAAAGCCGGCAAGAGCGGAACAAAGAATCCCATCCTCTATACCGGAGAAGGTTTTGTGGTTCGGGAGAACGGTTCAATCCGCTTGACACCTTACGTCGTCGTGCGCGATATGTGGTGGCTTGATGAGAACCGCAGCCGTTTATACAAACGCTTCGGGATTAGCAGCGATCGCCTCGATCAGCTTCACCAATTTGCCAATGAACATCTGCACCAGGCGGAACGTGCCCTTGCCAAAAAAGACTACCAGCAGGCACTCAAACTTGCCCGCGCCGCCTGGGGATACGAATCTCGTGCCTATCCCGACGTGAAAAAGACGGGCAATGACGTGGTCAACGGTGTGATGTTCTACCTGGCACTGCTTCTGCCCTTTTCCTACTTCATGGAACGACTGCTGTTCGCCTTCCCGAACATCCACAAACAGATTGTCGGGACGTTTGCAATTTTCCTTGTGGTATTCTTCTTCCTATCGCAGGTACACCCCGCGTTTCAGATTACCACAACGCCGATTATTATCCTGATCGCGTTCATCGTCCTTGCGTTGACGGCGTTTGTGATTATCATCATCGTTCGGAAATTTGAAGAACAGTTAGAGCAGATGAAGCAGGAAGGTTCAAAGGTCTATAAGGCGGATGTCGGTCGCCTTTCCGCCTCCGCTGTCGCCTTCCGCTTGGGTATCTCCAATATGCGGAAACGGAAAGGACGCACCATTCTCACCTGTGTCACACTGATTATTCTGACGTTTACGGTAATCTCTTTTACGTCAGTGCGTACCTTCATGCAACCCAATCGCACGAATCTGCCATCAGTGACGCCACGCTATACCGGGATGCTCATCCGCGATCAGTACTGGAGTCCCCTTGAGGAGCCGGTCATTACCTCGATTCTGAATGATTTGCAGATAACAAGAATCCCCGAAAAGAACCTGCGTGCGCTGAAGAAGCAGCAGCTAAAGAAGCAGGGGAAATCGCCGGAGCAGATTGAGTCCATCCTTGCTCAACTCCTTGCTCAACTACGGCAGCACGGGGCGTTAACCGGGCTTGATGCTGACGCGATGTTGGAGGTTCACAACGTCGTGGCGCCACGAGCGTGGTATCAGTCCGCGGGCACGGGCGATCAGTCTTTCGTACAGTTGACACGCGTTGGGAACCCGAAGGACCCCGCGCCACCGGTCAATACCGCTACCGGTGAACCGCTGACCTACTCCGCCAACATGCTGGTCGGTATGAGCCCGGATGAACCCGGCGCAACAGGAATTGACCGATACCTCCAATACGGCAAATGGTACAATCCTGCTGACGAAGCGGACTGGCCAACCCGGTGGCCCTACGTTTGCGTGCTGCCCAAGGGCATGGCAGACCTCCTCGGAATCACCGAAGAGGATATGGGCAAAGCAACGGTTTCCGTGTACGGTGCCGATTTTACCGTCACCGGTATCCTCGGTATCGGATTCAAAGATCTGACCGATAACGACGGGGAGGAACTCACACCGGTCGACTACCAGTTGATGCAACAGCAGCAGTCACGAGGCGGCGGCGGTGGGGGCCAAGCAGGGGAAGCACTCGAAGGCGAATTGGAGAAGTACATCCATCTTACCCCGGATAGCATCGCCATTCTGCCGTACGAGGTGGTCATGAATCAGGGAGGAACGTTGCGCTCGGTCAGCGTCAACATGGAGCCGCAGCCCGGCGATCCGCCGGCACTAAGCGCCACCGATAAACTCGACCTCATCATGGCACCGCTCATGAACCGAATCGCCCTCGACTTTTTCGTCGGACGCGATCGGGATACCTATCTCTACAGCTCAATCGGGATGACCTCCTTCTCCGGCATGGGAAACCTGTTTGTGCCGATCTTGATTGCGTCGCTGATTGTGCTGAACACAATGCTCGGTGCTGTCTATGAGCGAGTTCGCGAAATTAGCATTTATAGCTCCGTCGGGCTTGCACCGGTGCATATCGCTTTCCTATTCCTCGCGGAGGCATGTGTGTACGCCGTTATTGGCGCCGTGATCGGTTATCTGCTCGGTCAAATCGTTGCGACGCTCCTCGTCCAATTTGGCTGGCTGTCGGGACTCACCCTCAACTACTCATCGATGTCAACCGTGGTGGCAACCATTATTGTGATGGTTGTTGTTGTCGGGAGTACGATGTATCCCGCGGTTAAGGCGAGTCGTATGGCAGTTCCGGACATCGAGCGGAAATGGAAGCTGCCGGAGCCTGAAGGCGATGAATGGCATTTCGACCTCCCCTTCACGGTGTTGGCGGAAGAATCACTCGGCATGAATATCTTCATGCGTGACTATTTTGAAGCACACGCCGATGAATCTGCAAGTGACTTCTACGCAGACCAGGTTACATTCAGCCGATCCACGGAGACAGTCGATAATACTGAAGATGAGTCTTATAGTATTGGTATGATGGTGTGGCTTGCCCCTTACGATCTCGGAGTCAGCCAAGCAATTAAGCTGGTAACTTCACCGGTGGGTGAGGAAGAGGAAGAGCTCTACCGGATCACGCTGGACGTCCATCGAGAAAGTGGCGAGATCGCCTCATGGAAGCGCGTCAACCGCCGTTTATTGAACCTTGTTCGCAAACAACTGCTGATTTGGCGAACCTTCAGTGCTGAAGTCCGTGGCGAATTCCATGAACGAGGACGGGAAGAGCGCGAAGCGGAAGCTGCGCCTCGCGTTGGGGCTCTCGCACCGCAGCCGGCGGACTAGCGAATTCGCGAATTGATGAACGTGGCGTGAGGCATGAGTTTGATTTATCATGCCTCACGTCTTACGCAATACGATGATAGGAGCTAGACAGAATGGAAAAAATCGCAACGGCTTTGATCTTTATCGGTGCGATTATATGGGGCTATTCGATTTTATTTATGGAGGCTCGGTGGAAGCCGCAAATGCTATCCGCCGCAATTCTTATCACTGGGATTGTCATTGCTCATGTTTGGGAAGAGCTTTTTCGGGAGAAGAGATAAATCGTATTGCGTAATACGGAATATGCAATCATCCTGACGCAGTACACAGAACGTCTCATGAAAGGAGTATGAGGTTGGCGCGAGAAAGAGTGTCGCAAGCAGAGGAATGGCAAGCTTGGGCACAACGCTATGATGTTGAGGGCGGGATAAGGACTTTTGAATCTGGCTTAACCCTGAAAGTCTTTCTCGGTGCCGTCTTTATCGGGCTACTGATGATGCCGGGGTCAATCTATCTGACGCTGGTCGCAGGTCAGTCCGGCGCAGGAGCTGCCCCGTGGGTTGCGGTTATCCTGTTTACTGAATTGGCGCGCAGGTCTTTTACGACCGCAAGACGGCAGGAGCTCTACATTTTACTTGGGCTGACCACCTTAGCGGTTGGTTCTGGAATCCATTACCGTGCCTATCCATTTGTCTGGTATGCCTACTTTATCAATACGCCGCAAGCCGCGTCATATGAAATTGCCGACAAAATTCCCTATTGGGTTGCACCTGCGAAGGATGCAATCGCAATTGCCGAGCGCTCACTTTTACACATGGATTGGTTCTGGCCCATTGCGATTTTCCTGATCATGAAGCTGTTGAGCGAGGTTCGCTATATTAGTGCCGGGTATTTTCTGTTCCGGCTCACAGCGGATTTGGAGCGACTCCCTTACCCACTGGCGCCCATTAGCGCTCAAGGCGCAACAGCATTAGCGGAGACTACCGGTCGAGGGGAAACGTGGCGATGGCGGGTGTTTTCCATTGGATCGATGGCGGGGCTGTTCTGGGGATTCCTCTATATCGGTATCCCTGCCCTGAGCGGGGTGATGATGTCCAAACCGATTGAGATCTTGAAAATCCCATTTATCGATTTTACGACTAGCATCGAAGGATTCGCACCATCGGGTATGTTCGCCCTGGCGACAGATTTCGGACAAATATTGCAAGGCTTTGTGCTGCCATTCCCCATTATCTTCTGCGAATTTGCCGCGGCGCTCTTTACCCAGTTTTTTCTGAACCCACAAGTTCTTTACCGTTTTGAAATTTTGCATCAGTGGCGTCCCGGTTTAGACATGCGTGGAACACAGCTATTTAATAACCTTGATTTCTGGCTGAGCTTCGATATGGGCAAATCCTTCAGCTTTGCTGCCGTTGGTCTGGCGGCTTCCATCCCCATCATGTTGAGTCTAAGAAAAGGGCAGCAGAAAGGCACGAGCATGCGTGGCTCTCTGACGCCACCACCGGGACGCGGGGATTTCCCAATCTGGCTGATGGCCGGAATCTGGGCTTCGAGCATGGGATTATATGTCTGGATTGTGCATCGGATGGTGCCGAACTTTCCCGTTTCTTTTCTGCTCGGCTTTGCTTTTCTGTATACGCCGTTGCATTCCTATATCAATGCGCGGACGTTTGGGGTTCTGGGACGGCCACTCTTTCAACTTCCTTACATCCATCAGGCGACGTTTATTTTAAGTCGCTACGAGGAGATCGACATCTGGTTTGTCCATCTGCCCGATGAAGATTACGGTCCGGGGACTCAACATTGGCGCGTACTTGAACTGACCGGTACCACCTTCACGAGTGATGTGCTCGGACGCGTATTGATAGTGCCACTCCTGATCGCTTCTACACTTGTGGTCTGGCATTTTGTCTGGAAAATTGCGCCTATTCCCTCCTCTCAGTATCCTTTTGCGCAAACGTGGTGGCCCCTCTACGCAACTGAGGAATGTCTTTGGAAAACCTCGTTGCGCGATGGAAATAGCCAAATGCTACAAGCGATCCGCGGTGATTACGTGTCCGCTGGCTTTACGTCCTCACTGGCAATCTACGGCCTGCTCTGGATGGCAAAGCTGCCAAGCATGTGGTTCTATGGTATTGTTGGCGGCATCGGTCAAGATCCAGGAATGATGATTCCACGAGTGCTTGGCGCGTTCATTGGGCGATTCTATATGATTAAGCGGTTCGGGCTGAAACGGTGGTTCATGTTTAACCCTGTCCTGGCAGCCGGCTTTACCTGCGGTGTCGGATTGGTTGGTATGGGAACGGTGGCGATTGCGCTTGTCTCCAAAGCCGTGATTGTCAAGCCCTTCTAATGGTTAAGCTGAATATGTTTCACGGTTCATGCATCACCTCCCGCTTCATGAAAGGCGATGAATTTGGCGAGAGAAAGAGTGTCGCAGGCAGAAGAATGGCAAGCTTGGGCACAGCGTTACGATATTGATGGCGGCATTCGAAATTTCGAGTCTGGCTTAACCCTGAAGGTTTTTTTGGCGCGCTTTTCGTTGGATTGTTAATGATGCCGGGGTCAATCTATCTGACCTTGGTATCCGGTCAATCTGGGGCTGGGGCTGCCCCGTGGGTTGCGGTCATCCTGTTTACAGAGTTAGCCCGCCGATCTTTTACAACTGCAAGAAGACAAGAGCTTTACATGTTGCTCGGACTCACGGGAGCAGCGGTCGGTTCTGGAAATCAGTATCGCGGCTTTATCTGGTATGCTTACTTTGTTAATACGCCACAAGCCGCCTCGTACGAGATTGCTGACAAAATTCCGTTTTGGATTGCGCCTGCGAAGGATGCAATCGCAATTGCCGAGCGATCGCTGTTGCATATGGATTGGTTCTGGCCCATTGCGATTTTCCTGATCACGAAGCTACTGGCGGAGATTCGCTATGTGAGTGCCGGTTATTTTCTGTTCCGTCTCACGGCGGATTTGGAGCGACTCCCTTACCCGATGGCGCCGATTGAGGCTCAGGGCGCAACCGCACTTGCGGAGACTACCGGTCGCACAGAAACATGGCGTTGGCGTGTATTTTCCATTGGGTCGATGGCAGGGCTGATCTGGGGCTTTATTTATATCGGTGTTCCGTCACTCACTGGAGTGATGATGTCACAGCCGATTCAGATCCTGAAGATTCCGTTCATCGATTTTACATCGATTGTCGAACGGGTCGCGCCAACGGGGGTGTTTGCGCTATCAACAGACTTCGGCCAGATGCTCACCGGTTTCGTGCTACCCTTTCCTATCATCATGACGGAATTTATAGGAGCGCTCTTCACCCAGCTTGTTCTGAATCCACGAATCCTTTATCGCTTTGAAATCTTACATCAGTGGCGTCCTGGGCTGGATGTCCGTGCTACGGGGCTGTTCAATGGTCTCGATTTCTGGATTAGCTATGGGATGGGAAAATCTTTCAGCTTTGCCATCGTTGGCATCGCTACCTCCCTTCCGATGTTGCTGAAGTTCCGAAAAACTCGACAAGCGCGTACGGGGACGCGGGGTTCTCTGCAACCGCCTCCTGGGCGCGGGGATTTTCCACTCTGGCTGATGGGAGGCTTATGGCTTTTTGGGATGGCAGCCTTCGTGCACCTCGTGCATGTTTATATGGTACCGAATTTTCCACTGGTGTTTCTCCTCGGCTTTGCCTTCTTGTATACCCCGATTAACTCATATATCACCGCGCGCACATACGGAATTTTGGGCCGGGATCTCTTTGAGATTCCTTATCTCCACGAAACAGCGTTTATTTTAAGTCGCTACGAAGAGGTTGACATCTGGTTTGTTCATTTGCCGGATGAAGACTATGGGCGGGGAACGCAGCGTTGGCGAGTGCTCGAACTGACGGGTACGACTTTCACGAGTAATATCGCGGCGCATCTGCTTCTGATGCCCATTCTGCTTGTATCTGGAATTATAGTTTGGCATTTTGTCTGGAAACTTGCGCCCATTCCTTCTGCGCAATATCCGTTTGCACAGACGTGGTGGCCCATCCACGCGACCACCGAATGTCTGTGGAAAACCTCACTTCGTGATGGAAACAGCCAAATGCTGCAAGCGGTTCGTGGCGGTTATGTAGCAGCAGGTTTCACCGCCTCACTGGCAATCTACGGTTTGCTCTGGGTTGCGAAACTGCCCAGCATGTGGTTCTATGGTATTGTCGGGGGGATTGGCGCCGATCCAGGAATGATGATTCCCAAAGTGCTTGGGGCACTCATCGGGCGATTCTACATGATTAAGCGGTTCGGACTGAAACGGTGGTTCATGTTTAACCCCGTCCTGGCAGCCGGTTTTACCTGCGGTGTCGGACTGGTTGGGATGGGCACTGTGGCGATTGCGCTCGTCTCCAAAGCCGTGATCGTCAAACCTTTCTAAATACGTCTTAGATTTTTTGCGCATGACGCATGATGCATTATGGAATGGACAACCTTTGGTTGGAGCGGTATTACCGTCGAGATCCCCGTGGATTGGGAACTGAGCGGACTATCTGGTGATGAAAAAAGCGGGTACTTGCGTTTAGATGATTCGGAAATGCCGCGCCTTGAGCTGAAGTGGTCTGAGGCCAAACGGA
Organism: Candidatus Poribacteria bacterium; assembly: GCA_027296925.1. GTDB lineage: Bacteria > Poribacteria > WGA-4E > WGA-4E > PCPOR2b > JAPUIP01. The sequence continues at coordinate 13,339 of JAPUIP010000396.1, forward strand.
AGAAGCCCGATCTCCAGGGCGTCCTCGATGAATATTTCAAGCTCGTTCGCAAAAATTACAAACGTAAGGATGCCCACCTCCACATCCAGCGTGATGTCAAGTTGATCAAAGATGAGCAGTTCTTCGAGGGACGAGAGGTCGTTTTCTTTAGCTGGAAGGGGGAATATCGGGCAAGCGGCGTCATCTTTCACTGTCAAACCTGCAAGCGGATTACAATTGTGCAGGTCATGGGGCACTTGAAGGAAAATATCCGCGCGACAACTATCCAGATTTTGGAATCAATTCAAGACCACCCAACAGGGCAGGCAACGCTTTGGAGTGCCTACCAACTCAATGTGGAAGTTCCGCGGCGGTATCGTCTCGACAAGCATAAACTGCTGTCTGGCTACCTGCTCTTTTCATTTGTCGATGGAAGTCGCCGGGTCAGTATCGAACGGTATGGCATAGCAGACGTTGTCCTGAAGGAGCATGACCTGGAGTCCTGGTTCCGATCAAAATACGCCAAAGCCATTCGCGGGTACGGTTTCTCAATTGAATCCAGTTCCGACGATTCGGATGAACGGTTGGCACTCATTGGTGAGCAAACCCGTCTCATCGATCACGTCCCCATGGCGCCGGCGTTGATGATTGATAAAGTGATGCGCCGCAAAACGTTCGCCGCGAACCTGTGGCGATGCTACCGCTCGAATCGAATTTACGTTGTGCAAGCCATCGCCAAGCGCGATGCAGCCAAAACTGCGAGCGAAATTGCCGCGAGCATTCCATGCCATTAAGAAATGGCGATTTAATACCCCCTGCATTTGTCATTCTGAGGAGCTCCGCAAGCCTGTCCTGCCTGTCCCGAGCCCCTCAAAGTTCACCTCGAAGCTCCCCTCGAAGCTCGGGACAGGCGGGACAGGCGGCACAGGCGCGACAGGCAGGACAAGTACCCTAGCGGGCATTTCATTTCCCTTCGGTCACTTTCGAGGGGAGCTTGCCGAAGTGATGGCCAAGTTATTTGGTACCCACTCCTAAGCGCTAGATGACACTCACTTTCGACGAAAATGATTAACTCGATTCTTTACAAACTCAGACTCAAAAAACGTCCCGATACCGACTTTGAGCGATCGGATATCTTAAATGCATTACCGTTACGCAACCAGTTAATCGAATGGGAAGTCGATGATAAAGGAGAAGCTTCGCTAATTATTCCGCAGAAGCATAAACTGTGGATACGAGCTGTTGCAAAAATCTTCAGATTGCCCAACAAACGTGTTGTCGTCTTAGACGATATTGGGTCTTATGTGTGGCAGTTGTGTGATGGGCACAGTTCGATCAGTCAGGTTGTTAAACAGCTCCAGGGGAAATATCGAATGACGAGAAAAGAGGCAGAGACATCACTGTTCACTTTTATGCGTCAATTGGGCAAGCGAGGCATGGTTGGATTTGCCGTCCCCAAAAAAACAAAGGGAGGAAAAAAGTAGATGGCAGAACTTCAAGTACAGAACCCGATCGCAGGTGCTGTCCCGACCGAAGCGCCCGGGCGGCTTAAGCGAGAATTACCGAAGGAAAATACGGTACGCGTCCGGAACCTGATCAAGAAATATGAAATGGGCACCACAATTGTTGAAGCGTTGCGAGGCGTCAACTTTGAGATTCGCCGCGGCGAGTATATCTCAATCATGGGCCCGTCGGGTTCGGGTAAATCGACGCTTTTCAATATGATTGGGGGCCTGGATAAGCCAACCGAGGGGCGGGTCTACATCGATGAAGTGGACATTGCGCAGTTGGATGCGTATGAACTCGCGTGGTTGCGCTGCCGGAAGATTGGCTACATTTTCCAGACATTCAACCTGATTCCAGTTATGACAGCCCTTGAGAATGTCTCTTTGCCCATGATCTTTGCCGGGATGTCCGCTGATGATAGCCGCCAAAAAGCCATTGAACTGCTTACCCTTGTGGGGTTGGGAGATCGCGTCCAACATAAACCGCTCGAACTCTCCGGCGGTCAGCAACAGCGTGTAGCTGTCTCGCGTTCACTGGCCAACGATCCCGCGATCGTCCTGGCCGATGAACCGACAGGGAACCTGGACACCAAAACCGGTCTCGAAATTATCGACCTTCTGAAACGCCTCAATGAGGAAAATGGCGTCACGGTTATCACAGCGACGCACGATACCAAAATGCTCGATGTATCGGATCGAATCTTTTACATGGCAGATGGACGGGTGGAAAAAATCGAGTCCCGCGATGAAATCGATCTGCAGGTCGGCAGACTGGATGGTAAGGAGGTCGGTTAAGCAGGTTGCGCATTGGCGATGACGAAATCCAGGGGACAGTTGCTGAGAATTTCACCTGCTCAGGGATAAGTATCTAGCAGATCGCTATCTCCCCATGAACAGACTCGCTGATTCACCGGCCTGCGTGACGCCTTAGTTCTCAATAGGTCTCCTTGAAAAATCGTCTTCTGTCCCGGCTTCTCTCAATCTTGGTCCACTCTGAGGCGTCTCGCGGCAACTGCTGGATGTCCTCTACGGTCATACCATCTGGAAGGTTGACCAGGTTCGACCCAATCCGATAAAGCCAGGGATAAATGCCGTATTCCATTCCTTTCAGGCCGCACATATAAAATAAGGTATCCTGTTTTTCCAGCAAAGGAATGAGCGCATTCTGATGTTCTTCGAGGCGGTCTTGCACATACATCTTCCCGCCACGAGGATTGTACTGTTCCCGGCTGATCGCGGTGACATAATGGAAGTTCGGATGGCGATTCGCGAAATAGCGAAACTCCCCGTCATACATAATGTCTGTTGAATATGGCACGCCAAAAACGAGCCAGACTTCCCGCTCAAAGCCCTGATTGAAAAGTTCAATAATCATCCCGAGATAGGGAGCGATTCCAGTTCCGGTCGCCGCAAAAACATAATTATAATTGAGTGGGTCATCTGGCAACAGGAAACTCTTGCCAACTGGTCCCGTAATGAGCATCTCATCGCCCGGTCGCGCATCGCAGATGAAGTTTGAAGCGGCGCCCAAAACCAATTCTCCTGTGCTTTGATCCTCGGTAATTTCGCGCTTGACGCACAGAGAAATGGTCTCTCCCTTCCAATCATCACCCCAGCAGGCAGAAGCGATCGAATACAGACGAATTTTATCGGTCAAAGCCGTGTGAACATAATTGAATTCCGCGTCATTAAAGCGTCCCTCCGGTACAACGCCAACACTTTGGCCGATACGATACTTTCCCACCATTTTGCTCCCCTCAAGGCTGAGGACAACATGCCAGCAGTGATTGGGACTGGCACTTTCCGTAATCCGATGCTTCCTCAAAACCTTCGCCGGAAAAGGATTCTTTGGCCTATAGAGATTCACCGTTGTGTCTGGAATTGGTGGGAGCGGCAAATCTGCAGGCTTTTCTATAAAAGATGCTATCAAAGTTCTCCTCCAATCGATGGGGTATTGTATCGCTGTGGATGCTCCAGCTTCGGATAAATTTCAAGCCGCGATGTCGGTTCAACATTATAGCACTCGTTAAATTGGCTGTCAACGGAATTTCCAAAGGAAGGATGGCTCGGTTTTCACTCGTTTTGCTCATGAGTAATTAAGGAGGCCTCATGCCCCCATCCATATTCAGTTTTCCAAACAGAATTGTCTTTGGCGATGGGACGATTAATACGCTTGCCGATCGACTCTCAGAATTTTCCCCTCATAAGGTTTTGCTGGTGACGGATGAAGGGATTCGCCGGGTGGGGTTAGCCGCTGAAGTGACGACGCGGCTGGAAGCGGCACAGATTGACTACGCGGTCTTCGATGGTGTCCACAGCAATCCGGTTGAGGAAGATGTGGCCGATGGCGTGGCCGTTTTTCAACAGGAAGGTTGTGATTTCGTCATCGGCATGGGCGGTGGAAGTTCGTTAGACGTCGCCAAGCTCATCTGCCTGAAGGCGACACATCAACTGCCGTTGCCGGAGTATGAAGCGCTCAGCGGTGGTATCAACAAGATTACGTCCAATCTCCCGTCGATGCTTGCGATTCCAACAACGGCGGGAACAGGTAGCGAAGTCGGACGCGGCGCCGTTGTCACGCTGAAATCGCTGGATCGCAAGGCTTTGGTCTTTAGTCCGCATCTACTCCCGAAGGTGGCGATCGCCGACCCGACATTGACTGTGGGACTGCCGAAAGGATTGACGGCCGCCACGGGGATGGATGCCCTTACCCACAACATCGAAGCTTACCTTTCGACCATTTATCACCCGATCTGCGACGCGATTGCGCTTGCTGGCACGAAACTCGTTGCCAACAACTTGCGCTGTGCGGTCGAAAACGGCGGCGATCTCAAGGCACGCGGCAACATGATGATAGCGGCAATGATGGGCGCGATTGCCTTTCAGAAAGAACTCGGTGTCGCGCACTCACTCGCGCATCCCCTTTCAACCGTCGCTGGTGTGCATCATGGGCTTGCAAACGCAATCGTGCTTCCGTACACAATGGCGTTCAATCGAGACGCCGCCAGGGCTCGACTCAGGGATATTGCTGCGGCGTTTGGCGTGAATGTCCACGCCTTGACAGCGGAGGAGGGGGCGGAGGCCGCAATCGATCAGGTCACACAGTTGTGCAGGGATATCGGTATCCCTGCGAATTTGCGAGCGGTAAATGTGACCGAAGAGATGATTCCGGTGCTCGCGAAGAAAGCAATGGCCGATGGCTGCCACCGGACGAATCCCCGTCCTTGTACGGAGGGGGATATGATCGATCTCTATTGGCAGGCGATGTGATGCCTCGCTTTATTTCAGCGGACGGCTTTGAGTTCGCCCCACAGTGTAGAGAACTTGTCTGCCGCCACTTGAATTTTGCTGTACTAGCACTATAGAAAGTGTTTGCCTTTTCTAGGCATTTATGTTATACTTGGCGCTGTTGTTCATGTTGGCGAACGTCCATCATGAGTGATTGATTTGTTTAATTCTTTGATATTTCAACTATCCAACTCACAAATTAGGAGAAACTAAATTGAAACGGATGTTATTCATTGCCCTAGCAATTGCTCTTGTTGCTATGGCTTATGACGCTAGCGCCCAACTTTTCGTCCCGAACCACGCGTTACTGATTGAAAGCGACTCGGAGAGTTATTTTTCTGCGCCAAATGACCCGGCTTTTAATGACAGCCTAGAACGGGATGGATACACCATTGAATGTTGGACAATGCCCACTGCAGAAGGCGGTGAGCGGATGGTTTTCAATAAAGAAGATGCCTGGGAAGTGGCA
>JAPUIP010000397.1 GCA_027296925.1 Candidatus Poribacteria bacterium
TACAACGGGCGTTTCCTTTGGCAGCTCAAAGTTGCTCTTAACCTTGAGGAGGGAAATCACAACGTTCTGAATCCCTCCCGCTTTTGAAACAACCAGTTCATCAGAAAGTTCGCCTTTTGCGTGAGAGATACAGAACTGATCTGTTTTAACTTTGAGTGCTTTGGGAGCAGGAGCGTCCCCCCGAAAGATAACATTGCCGATAATTGTTCCGGCGGGCGCAATCGTTGCGAATCCAAGTAGTGCTGTGATAAGAAATGCGGAGAGTCGAATTCTTGACTTCATTAGGTTTGTCCTTTCTATGACTTGAGCAGGGACAATCCCCTGCGATTCCAAATCTGTTTGGCAATGAGTAAATGCCGTGAATTCTTGTAGTCCTTAAAACGCAAAGTTAATGCCAACTCAGATGAATCTGTCGATTTCACAGGAGACAGTGATAACAGGGCTACGTGGCATTTTTGGGGGGAATTGATCAAAAATGAGATGGCGATATCGAACGATAGTTGGGGCATAGATGTCCCGATGCATTCGGAATGCCGCTTGGGATAAGGAAATGAGAGGTGTCCCATGGATGTCCCAACCGGGACATCCATGGGACAGTTTCAAAAGCGATCCTCATCCCTCACAAAGAAAAGTGGAAAGTAGAAAAGCTTGTGCTGAGCTTCGAAGTATGGAAAGTCAGAAGCGACGAACCCTTCGCTGCGCTCAAGGGCAGGCTTCAGGAAGCTGCCGTGCTCGTCCGAGAATCGGACATTCCCCGATAGATCGGGACTAAGAAGCATGCGTGCAGTGGAATCCCGAACTTTGAGGGGAGCTTCAGTTTCTCACGATGGAGACAAGGGAAAAGAGCAGAGGGAAAGATAAACTGGAAGGAGGGCAGGAAAGGAAAAGGATGGATGGAAGAAACGCAATACGCATCACGTCCCACGTTCTGTGTTGCTACCGCGAGTTGTTATCTGTTCAATGTGCAGGTCGTATTTTCTTATCAGCCGGTGAATAGTCTTGCGATCGATGCCGGCGGAAATCGCTGCCTGCGAGATGTTGCCGTTGTGTTCACGAAGGCGCTTGATGAGGTATTCCTTTTCAAACGATTCGAGTAACACTTCTTTGGCGTCCTTGAAAGGGAGAGAGGAATCAACCACTGTGGCGGGAGCGCTCCCAATTTCAGGGTTGACAACGCTCATCTGACCGGCATCAGATTTGGAGGCTACTTCACGAATTGAAGCGGGGAGATCACTCGGCTGAATCTCTGATCTATCTGCAAACGTTGCGGCAGACTCAATGGCGTTCTGTAACTCCCGGGCATTGCCGGGCCAATGATAACGTACAAGCAGACGCATCGCTTCTTCAGAGATTTGCGACACTTTTTTTTCACGAGTGGTCTGCAAGCGGTTCAAGAAGTGGTGTGCGAGAAGTGGCACATCGCCGACGCGATCTCTCAACGGCGGGAGTTCGAGCAAAATCACGTTGAGTCGATAATACAGGTCTTCGCGGAAGTTTCCGTCCTCAATCTCCGTTTTGAGATTCCGATTGGTCGCGGCTAGCACGCGAACGTTGACCTGAATCTGTTTCCGTCCACCCACGCGGCGGAATTCCCTTTCTTGGAGAACGCGCAAGACCTTGGGTTGTAGCGCCATCGGCATTTCACCGATTTCATCGAAGAAAATCGTTCCGGTGTCTGCGGTGTCAAAGAGTCCGGGTTTTGCTGCATGCGCCCCTGTGAACGCCCCCTTTTCATGTCCGAAAAGTTCGCTTTCGAGCAACTCCTGCGGCAACGCCGCACAATCGAGAGGCACAAAGGGACCATTCGCCCGCAGGCTATTGATGTGGAGGCTGCGGGCAATGAGTTCTTTCCCGGTTCCACTCTCGCCACAGATGAGTACACTGGCGTCACTTTTGGCGATTTTTCGCACCCGATCAAACAGCTTCTGCATGGCAGGGCTGGCGCCGATGATGTTTTCAAACCCGTATCGATCTTCTAACTGCTGGCGCAGATTGCGATTTTCACGAAGGAGTCGCCGCCTTTCCAATCCCCTTTCGACTGCATATCGCAACTGTGCCGAACTTTCAAGAGGCTTGGATAGATAATCAAAGGCGCCTTCTTGCCCGGATTCTAATGCCGTTTGATAAGTCGCGTAAGCGGTACAGAGAATCACGACGATGTCCGGGTCAATCCCGCGCACCTCCTTCAATACCTCAATTCCGTCAACCCCCGGCTTCATGCGGAGGTCGGTCAACACGAGATCGGGCGCGTCGTTTTTCACACGCTGAATCGCTTCGGTACCGTCTGTTGCTGTCAACAGGTGATAGCCGCCTCGACGCAGTATCCGAACGCAATTGTCTAACCAATCCTCTTCATCGTCGACGATAAGAATTTTTTCTGTTCCCATCTTTATCCTCCCTCTCTCTTTGGTTGAAACGTGAGACATATTTCGTACTGCGTAATGATCGCCTGAACCATTTACTCATTTTCGCTGATATGCCCATTCGCCTATTGGCTGATCGGTAGCGAGATAATAAATTTCGTTCCAATTCCAACTTCGCTTTGAGCTCGAATCTTCCCACCATGAGCACTGATGAGTCCATAGCTGACGGATAATCCTAAACCCGTCCCTTTCCCCGGTTCTTTCGTCGTAAAAAACGGTTCAAAGATGCGATTCAAGTGTTCAGGAAGAATACCAACACCGGTATCCTCAACAACCACCTTGATTGTCTGTTGTGCGGGGGTTAAATTCTCGCACAACGCAGTTTGAATGTGCAACGTACCGCCTTCAGACATCGCATCACGCGCATTGTTGAACAAGTTCAAAAAAACCTGTCCGAGTTGATTCCCATTCCCCATCACGAGAGGAAGATGAGGCGCGAGATCGGTCTGAAGCGTAATTTTGACCTTGGTCAACTGACTTTCGACAAGGGCAAGCGTCTCTTCCAAAACGGCGTTGACATCCGTTTCTGCAAATTCTTCCGATGATTGACGTGCAAAGGTAAGTAGCCCGTGTGTCGTATTGGCGATGCGACGGGCGTGTTTCTCTAAAACAGCGAGATCTTCAACGAATGAATCAGGCAGGGGCTTTGTCGCCTCGCCCATCCTTTCTTCGGCGTCGAAGCGCATGACGTCGATCCGCGAGAGGATAATGCCGATCGGATTGTTGATTTCGTGGGCGATGTTGCCGACCAATTCTCCCAGCGATGCGAGTTTTTCTGACTGAAGGAGTTGGGCTTGCGCCTGCTTCAACGCCAACGTGCGCTCCGCCACACGATCTTCCAACTCATGACTCCACTTTTCCAGTTCCTCCTGCGAACCCTTTAATGCGCCCGCCATCTGATTGAACGAATCGCCAAGCGTCTGCAACTCATCACCCGTCTGGATATCGACCTGTTGGCTCAGATCACCGTTCGCCATCTGTCGCGTGACACGAATCAGCTTTCTCAACGTGCCTCGCAACTTCCAATCGACAAACAGAATAAGGACCGCCCCGATAACCACAGCGATTGCAATTAATTTGAGTCCGTGGTGACTGCTCGCAACCACCTGCTGGTTCAGGGTTTTGGTTGAGATACCAACGCGAACGGTACCAATCTTTTGACCTTTATCGAAAATCGGTACCGCGAGATCAAACAGATGTCCCGAACCATGCAGGAATCCCTCCGCCTCTCCATGTGCCTCCTGAATCAGCGGCACTATTGCTTGATTTGCGTGTTCGCTTATTTCATCTGTCAGCCGATCTCCGACGTGCTTGGAACCCGTGCAAGCAATCACGACGTTATGGGCGTCTTGAATCAGCACATATTCAATGTTTTCCTGTTCGCTGGCATGTTTTACCCACTCGTTTAACACCGCGAGATTTTGGTCTCGTATTGCCGCTTCACAGGCTACCGCAAGCGTTTTGGCAAGAATAAGATAGGTTTCCTTCGCCGTCTTTTC
>JAPUIP010000398.1 GCA_027296925.1 Candidatus Poribacteria bacterium
TCAGGATTCCATGTGGAAATCGCGCCAATGCCACGGTCATCAAGTTGTCGGATAATGGATTCGGTTTCGGCATCGTCTCCTGTATAGACATCCATGACAGGCCACAGAAACAGCGGTAACCGATCGCCACGTTGCCATTTCAGTGGCTCTGTATTTTCGAGCACAATTTGAACGGGTTGAGGAATTGCTGACATGGACAGTCCTCCTAATTTGTCACGTTAACGGTTTTCCACACCACTGCCGTGCGTCCAGCCATGTCCACAGTTGCAGCGCGGAGTCGATAGGTTCCAGGTCGTTCAATATTGAAGTCAATTTCTACTGTGTATATGCGTGCTTCGCCATCAAATCGAGCCTTCGGTCGCTCGCCGTTCAGGAAGCGATAGTCCTCTTCCGCTGGACCAAAAAGCTCCCAAAGTACCATCTCGTTATTGTAAATGCCGGTTTCATCGGCACCACGTGTGTAGTAAATTGAACCCCATCCTTTGACGATTGTGGCACAGGCAGTGATTTCTAGCGGTGCTTTCCCTTGAGCGGTTGATAAATCGACTGTGAGTTGTGGAGGAATACCATTCGGACGGATTGGTGTTCTCGCGCTTTTGTGTAAAGTCTGCTTGCCATCGAAGTGGACTTCCACCTTGCCATCTTCCCTGATTCGGACAACCTCGCGATAACCTGAAAGATCAAGGCCATCTAAATCCCAGATGAGATCGAATGCAACACCAAGTCTGATGGCTCTCTCAATCTCGGTAAAAAAGTAGCTCATTACGGTGCGGTACTTGACCCCCTCTCGATTGAGCCGCTCTAAATTCAGTTCGCCGACCCCCCAGAGATTGCCTCTCCCCATCTCAACATGCCCAAGATTGTAACCGGGTGGCAGAAGTATGGCGATCTCTCCCGCTTCTCGGAGTGCTTTCAGATCTCTGTACGGGTGGCTTTCGACATGCGCACTTAAATTCCGGGATAGCGCCAAACATTCACTGTAAGGAACACAGGCGAGTTCATAATTATCCCAATAGTGGAAATGCCTCGCCCCCAGATCGTAGGCGTGTGTCTGAAACCAAAAAGCGTCTGCTCGATGGACCTGTCCGTAAATACTCATGCCCCAGCTTTTATCTGAAAGTCTTGCCGCGCCTCGCAGAAATCCGTAGATGATACTCGTCAGGTTTTTTGGATTGTCTACTGGAATTTGACAGCCATATGTCATGTTCATTTCGGGAAGGGTTCTCATTGTCCCGACACGGCCGGGTGGTTCAAAAACCATCGCGTAAGGAGATCGCCCGTTCCCCTCTGTTAGCTGGTATGCCGCTGAACTCACCATCGTTTCCCAAACATAAATATTCTGTTGAAGGAACTCCATATCTCCCAGATCGACGTCAGGACGTGCGGATAATCCTTTGAGTAAGCGCGTCGGAGCTGCTTCATATTTGGCTTTTCGGAAATAGTTTTGAAACTCTTCAAGTACAACTTGAGGCGTTATCGTCTTCCGAAACTTATCATCTTCTCTCAGTCTGGGTCGAATCACGTGGTCCCGCGTGCAAACTGCTGGTTCGTCCATGAAGATGGTGGGGCCGAGGTAGTTGCTTTGGTACAAACACACCGGATAGCTGACATCCTCCCCTCCTATTCCCCAATAGAAAACGTTGCGACGATCAATCCACTTGGCCTGTTGAGCGTCAACTCGCAAACAGTTGACCCCTGCATCAATCATTTCGTTGTAATCGTCTTCTGTGAGGCGGACTAACTCGTAGTCAGAACGGTCGTAGCGTCTCGTTTCGTCCTTCTGCCTTGTGTTGCTGGCAGGACCTATGAGAACATCAGCACGGAGGGAAAGAAGCATAACATTCGGCGGTTCAGCAAATCCTCCCGACGCCTCCAAACTCTTAAGCAGATAGGTATGTCCAAGGTATTTCGCCGTTTGTGGGAAAATCTCATCTTCATCAGATGTATCTTCTGTAGGTCGTGGGAAAAGATATTTCCACTCACCAAGTTGCGGAAGGACAGCCTTGCCTGTAAATCTGTCTCGGAACTCTACCGGCTGAGCGTCTCCTTCCTGTAGAATGTACCGAGCAGTGGTTTTGCGTGCCACAACAAGATCTTGAGATGGGTAGTTTTCGCTGAGTAGCCAAACGCTAAACTTTTCATCGTTTGCTTTTGTTGCGCTCAGGCGTATCCATTGACACTCGATTCCGTCCTTTTCCTCAACTGAACCGATAGCCAAACTTAAAGCTTTCACGACGGAATCCGATAGTTCATTTTCTGTCTCATGCCGGTACTGTGCCACCAACCTTTGTCGGGCATGCTGATCCTCATGAGCTTTCTGGTTTTTGCGAATTTTCGTCATATCACTCGCCTTCTGCATAATACAAAATAAAATACACTGTTCAAGTGTTGCCACGAATTTCCAAGTGGCATTTTGTTGACTTCAAAACGGCGTTATGCTTGGTGGAGATAGTCGATATATTGCCATTCAAGATTCCTATCCCGACCCCAGGGATAGGTGTTCCCGTAGTAATGTGCTGACCGAATTGTATCGTGTTCTTGGGTCAACCGTTGAAGGCGTACCGGGTCTAACAAAGCATCGCGAGTTTCAATCTGCCACGTGCGTAATTGGTCACCCAATCGTTTCACAACGGATGCATACTCGGCATCTTGTGCCAGGTTGACAAACTCCTGCGGGTCGTTGTGAAGGTCGTATAGCTCTTCTGTCGGCGGATGCATGTAGGTCTCATATGCCTTGTGGATGTGCGTATCCGCCGACGCAATTTCCTCAACCGTTGCGCCAGGCTCCCACCGCTGCTCTGGCCCCGCATACCCAAGCGCACTCGGGCTCGGCCGGTCCCTCAGCAGCGAAACAATCAGCTTGAACCGGGCGTCCCGAATCGAGCGTTGGGGGAAATAAGTCAGCACGTCCCCGCTGCACCATTCGGCAAACAGGTATTCCCTCCACCTCACCGCTTCTCCCCGGCACATCGGCAGTATCGATTTCCCCGCAACTGGCGGACAGTCCTCACCCACCGCTTCAAGCACCGTGGGCAGGATATCAATATGCGAGATCATCTCCTCCCGCACTGCCCCTTCGCCGACGACGCCCGGCCAGCGCAAAACAAACGGTACGCGAAGCCCCCCTTCGTAAATCGTCGTTTTTCCGCGCGAGAACTGAGCACCATGGTCTGTGGTAAAAACCACCAGCGTGTCGTCAGCTTTCCCCGACCGCTTCAGTCCGTCCAATAACAGCCCGACGCCGGTATCCAATCGGCTCATGCAGTTGTAGTAATCTGCAGTGTGTTCTCGGAGCCGGGGCGTGTTTATCCCCACAAACGCCAGCGGCTTTACATCTCGCGCATCATAGGGCGTTTCTGGAACCCCCAACTGTTGCCGATGAAACGGCAGGTGTGCGTCCGGATAATTCACCATCAGAAAAAATGGTTGCTCTGACTCCAAGATAAATTCATCAGCCATCTGCGCGATCTTCCGTACATCCCGGTTGGCAAAACTGATAAATGCTTTATCGTTCCACCAGAAATCCAGCGGAAACGCGGACTCCGGATTGATATGCAGCTTACCGATCATCCCGGTGCGGTAACCCGCCGCCTTCACCAGGCTTGGGATGTTGGCAAACGCCTGATACATGGCATACTTGCACGTAGCCAGCCCAATTTGCCCGTTCTGGTGCGGATATAACCCTGTAAGAATGCTGGCTCGCCCCGGGCTGCACATCGCCTGCGTGGTGAAGGCCTGTTCAAATCGCACGCCTTCGGCAGCCAATCGGTCCAGATGCGGGGTCTGGACAAACGGATCTCCATAACACGAGAGATGGGGACCGTTATCTTCAGATACAATTAACAGCACATTGGGTCTCGACATCACATCTTCCTCCTTTAACCGGCGTGACCGACAATTCGCTGTGCAAACAGATCTTCAAACCGCTGGCGATCAACAGCCGTGACGACCTCGATGTTTGGCGTTCCATTTTCAATTGCGCGTGTGATGGGGCGGGAATGGTCTTCGCCAAACTCAATGCGGAGACACATCGGCTCAGACTGCTGAATCAGCGATGGGTCGAACGTCAACGCGACCGCCAACGGGTCGTGGAGTATCGGCTCGCGTTGTGGGTCGCCGTTATATCGTCCAATCTGCCATGCCCGCAGAAGGTCACGCACAAGATTCGTGCGAGGTTCACCGCGGGAGAAAAGTCCACCATGCCGGGACGCAGTATAACGACAATGCCTGGTCACATCTAACGGCACAAGCAGCTTCGGAAGCGGTAAATCGAAGAGGTAGGCCGCGGCCGACGGGTCACAGATGACGTTCGACTCCGGTCCAGGCGGCGAAATTTGTCCGCCCATCAATACAAGGCGGTCAACTATCTTTAACAGATCTGGTGCCTGCTTCAACGCTTGGGCAATATTCGTCCAGCAGCCAATCCCAACGATTGTGATTTCGTTGGGGTGAGTACGAACCGTATCTATCATCAGCGCAACGCCATCGCCTCGCGGGACAGGATCGTCGAGCGTAAGCACGACGGCGCCGTTGATATCCTTGCACTGGGTTTGCGAACCATCGAATTGCGCCTTCAGCCCCGGCGCAACTCGGACCTCTGGACGTCCGAAAGTCTGAAGCATTTTCGCTGCGATACGGGCACGCATCGGCGGATCAGTATTCACAGTTGTCACTGCCATAAGCTCAATTTCCGGACTGTTGAGCGCAAAAGCGAGGGCAAGCACGTCGTCGATATCGCCGCCGATGTCATTGTCGAGAATCATGCGTATTTTTTGCATAGCTTCGACTTATCCAAATTATTTCACAGCTTCCCGCGTTATCTCCGGCAGATGAGCAAGAATCGAGCACTTGATTTTCGGCAAAGATAAAAACGCAATGAACATGCAGGTTTGAACGACTCAGGGCAATTGAGGAATCACCTTCTTTGCCATCAACTCCATCGACCGACGCATCTTAGGCTTGTCGTC
>JAPUIP010000399.1 GCA_027296925.1 Candidatus Poribacteria bacterium
GAAGTTTGTTGAAATGCACGAGAGCCCTTATCACGGACTGAACTTCTGCATCGGTACCGTTTCGGAGATGCTAGAGAATCCGGGCGAGGAAATCTACGACATCATTCGATACTTCGGGGAGCGGAAGAAGCTCTTCAACATTCACTTTCGCAATATCAAAGGTGGCTTCCTCGATTTTGTTGAGGTCTTTCCAGACGAGGGCGACGTGAACATGCTGCAGGCGTTGCGTGTGCTCAAGGCGGTGGACTATCCGTACATGATTATGCCGGACCACGTGCCAGGGATTTCAGGCGAGGCTGGCGGGAGCGTTGGTTTCGGTTACTGCTTTGGCTATATTCACGCACTCATGCAAGCGATCAGTGAAGAAGCGTGAACCGATAAGTCTGGGGATTGTACTCTCAAATTAGCGTCAAAAATTGACGAGCCCCATCGTGGTCTGTTAAACGATTTATTAGGCGTGTTACATGTTCTGACCGGTGCACCTGATACAGCGCGCCGCCTATGGAGTGAGATACGCGATTCGGTGGTCGCAGTTCAAAATTTGAAAGCACTGGAACAAGAGACTCACAAGGCGCGATAGATGTATTGAGTTCGTATTAACCTATTTTTTGGCGGGGAGAATCAAAGATTCAGCAACTTTGACCATTTCCTCCTGGCTTAACTCTCCCATCAGCGCGAAGTCTACCCCGGCGACAAACCATTGAAGGATATGCGTCTGCTCGCGATGGCTCAGTTGTACAGCGACGCCATGGCGCTGTATAACCTGTGCGTCCTCACCTCGGCTTCTTGGGGCTCGAAGGCTTGGTCCTTTTGTCTCAAATAACGAGAAAGTAACGAGACCGTCCGTGTACCGGAGATAAACGGTTTCCGAACGGTGTTTGATTGACCGGGTCTCCAGCAACTGAAAACCGGGCGGCAGATACGTCGGCTGAACGAGTCGATTATCCAAAACCTTTCGCGCATCACCCAACGTGATTGGCTGACTCCGGCGACGTTTTTTTTCAGACGGTTGCTTTCCATCACGCTGCAGCTCAGCGAGTTTCTGCTGAACTTTTTCCGGCTCGAAACTGATCTGTGTGTAGACAAACATCAAGCGAAGCGTCCCGTCGGGATGGAGGTCTTCGGCTCGCAAGATGATTCCCGTGTCACGGGCAAGGTAGAGGCGTTTTGTCGGTCTCCCTTCGAGACGGGGCGAAATGGTTACCAGATCGATTTCGTGTCCTGCGATTGCTTCGGCGGTGGCAAAATCAAATCTATAATTCCGCTCCAGCAATTCCATCTCTTTTTGGGAAAGCGTTGCCATCTGTTGGCGGCGCGGTGGAAATCTCCTCCGGCGTCCAAACTTTTCGCCTTGTCTACGTCCCAACGTTTTTCTGCCGTCGCCCTGGTGGCGTTCTCCGTCGTGGCCCTTTAAGGAACGACCATCTCCCAAGATCGATGAGACGGTGACGACATGAATCTTTGGGGGGTAATGGAGCACACGTTCCTCAAGAACAGTTGTTCCGCAAGGGCTATTAATCACTGTCATACGGGTGCCAGCGTAGCTGACTTTTCGCTCTGCCTGAATGATGCGTTCCAGAATTTCAGGAGGTGTCAATGGTGGGTCTGAGAATGCATTCGACCTCGACATGAGCAGAACGAACAGGATTGGTAATAACAGACCCATGCATTTTAGCTTCAAAATCATCGCTGTTAATCTCCCAAGTGAACTTCCAGAAGAAAGTCCGTGTTGTCTTCGGCGGTGGTATCCGGTGTTTTCATGTCTTCACCAAGTGAATCCGCAGTGACGTTTGAGCGCAGTGGGTTGTACGCTACATGTTCAGTGTGAACCGTGAGATAGAGATCAAGCGCATCCTCGGGCGGGCGCGTCGGGTTGAAGTAGATGAACGCCACAATGAGACACACCGTAACCGCCGCCGCTGCCGCCCCGGTTGATGGACGGAACACCCAACGCCGTAATTCATCGAAGCTAGGAAAAAACTGGCGTCGGACAGGCCCACGGTCCGGTAACTGTGCGAGAACCCGGTCAGCAATGGGCGGTACCTCATGCTCTAATGCAGCAATCCACTGACGATTCTGCTGAAAATCTCCCATCATTTGAGCGCATGCATCGCAGATTGAAAGATGTGCCTCGACCACGGCGCGCTCTTCTGGATTTAATTCGCTGTCTAAATATGCAGAGAGCTGGTTTTGAATGCGACGATGGTTCATCATGGCAATTCCCTTATCAAGTGAGAATCAATTTTCTCAATGCCTTTCTGGCTTCGTATAGTCGTGATTTCACGCGACCGACCGAACAACCCAGGACTTCCGACAATTCGTCATAGGAGAGATTTCGCATCTCGCGAAGGATGAGAATCCGTCGATAATCCTCCTTGAGTTTTGCCAGTGCCCGTTGTAAAATCTCCCGCTGTTCGGCGAGTAAGACCGCGCTTTCGGGAGAAGCTGTATCGACTGGAACCCAAGGCTGTGAATCTAAAATCTCCATCGGCTCGGTGTGGTGTCGCTTGTTTCTGTCTTTGACGTTGAGACACCGGTTGGTTACGATTCGGTAAAGCCACGTCGAGAAGCGCGAACGAAACTGAAACTGCCCAATGTTCTCCCATAGCCAGAGAAAAACGTCCTGTGCGACATCGCTGGCATCTTCCGGGTTGCCAAGCATTCCGAAAGCAATATTATATACCCAGTGTTGATATTGGCGCATGAGCGCATCCATCGCTTGCTTATCACCATCTTGGCAGCGACGCACGAGCTCTCGTTCAATCGGGTTGGACAATCTGTCAGCCCCGCGAGAGTAGAGGGGTGCAATGGAGACATGTTCCATAGTGGGTCAGCCGATTGGTTGTGTTATGGTTCTAACTTTTGGGCAGATGAGGTGGGAAAAAGTTCGCCTTTTTTCGCTTTTTCTCCGATGATTGGCTCAGGTGAACTTCCCACTTTATCAGCGAATCTTTTTAGTTTAATCTAGCCGGTCTTCAATTCGAATGATTCTCCACTTTCTTATTTTCACTGATTTCTATTCCCCGGCGTCATGACTAACGGTTTGAAATCACCGGTCCCATCTGGCAATCTGCCGATAGCGGTATCCTTCCCTTGCCGACCGAACTCGATGACGTCAAGCACCTGATTTGCTCGCGCGTCGATGTCGATGAGCATCACGGTTTCGCCATTTTTT